>SWDS01000008.1:0-50398 GCA_005116745.1 Nitrospira sp.
GCAACACCTTAGCCCAGCAGGGCTTGTAGTGTTGCACTTGGAGTTGGAACCTAAGGAGGGTAATTGTCCTATGAAAGCGCTATGGATTTACGCCTCGAATGAAGCTCTGCATAAAGGCCGCGACATCGTTCCCGACCAAATCATCGTACACAAAAGGTTCGCCAAGTGCGGCTTGCCTCACCAAAGAAACAAATTCGCGCAAACCGGAAAAATACAATTCATCTTCTCCTGGATCAAACCCTCCCAATTCCTTCGACGAAAGAAGTACTGCTAAATCATTATGCGAAAGGATCTTATTCCTGGCATCCCTGATCGGCTTGGCAAATGTAGTCATTTTCGACCTTAAGTCCATGAGCTGGCTTTCCGTTCTTGCGTCCCATTGCCCATATTCGATTATGTAATCAATTGATAGGTTGATGTGTCCTTTGGGGCCACCCTGCACGGCAGGATCGTGAAGTTTGGCCAATTCATGCAACCAACTCGCCTGCAGAACCTCTTGCAAACGATAGAAGAAATGCTCGTGGTGTGGCTCTCTTAATACGGCCTGGTCTGGATTCTCATCGAACAAGAATTTTCGCATTTGCCATACCTGCATAAGCCAATCGCATAGCTCGCAAAACTTGTCGATTACTTCTCTACTATGAGCTGACATCTCGCTATTCCTCATCCAGCAAGTTGTAAGTTCTTCCCGCAATATCACGCGCTTAGGCGAGCTTGTCAACCGCGCAACTTGATGAGATGAACATGCTGTCGATTTTGACAGCAGATGACGACTATCTTATGTCATGGGAGGTACCTCATGAAATATCTGCTGCTGGTCCATCACAACGAAGACATGTTCAAGAACATGCCTGAAGGCACCAGGAAAGACCTGCTCGCGAAATCCGTCCAGCTCTGCCATCAACTTGCGAGCAAGGGACAATACATCCATGCCTCACCGTTACAGCCTGAGGCGACAGGAACCATCGTTCGAGTTCGGGACAACAAACCGATGGTGACTGATGGGCCGTTCATGGAAACAAAAGAGCAGCTCGCGGGGTACTTTTTGGTCGATGCCAAGGATCGAGAGGAAGCCATCAGGATTGCCGAACGAGTGCCTGGAGCGCGGATCGGTACTGTCGAAGTCAGACCAGTGATCGCCATCTCTGGATTGCCGAATGAATAACGAAGCCTTGCACAAGAGAAGGAGTGATTTATGAGCACGATCCGGCTACTGATCGGAACGAAAAAAGGCGCATTCATTTTGACATCGGATGGCAGGCGAAAACAGTGGACGGTTGATGGTCCTCATTTTGGTGGCTGGGAGCTGTACCATCTGAAAGGCTCGTCGGTCGATCCTGATCGCATCTATGCGTCACAAACCAGTAGCTGGTTTGGACAGGTGATTCAGCGTTCAGATGATGGCGGCAAGACCTGGAATCCGCCAGGCACAAAACCGGAAGATCTCATGGGGCCGGACGGCATGCCGAAGGGCGAAAGCAACATGTTCCTCTACGATGGCTCTACCGAAACTGGCCAGCCGCTGACTACACACCAGCATTACGATGGCTCACAGCGTCCGTGGGAATTCAAGCGCGTGTGGCACTTTGAACCGTCACTCACTGATCCGGATACGGTCTATGCCGGTGTCGAAGACGCGGCGATCTTCAAGTCAACCGACGGCGGCAAGACGTGGAAGGAACTCGCAGGACTGCGCAGCGCAAAAGGGCAGCTCTGGCAACCGGGTGCAGGCGGGATGTGCCTTCATACCATCCTGCTGAATACCGGACAGCCTGACCGCATGTTCGTGGCCATCTCAGCTGCCGGTTCGTTTCGCAGTGACGATGCCGGGCAGACTTGGCGCCCCACCAACAAAGGGCTGACGTCGAAGTATGAGTTACCCGATCCGGACGCGGATGTGGGCCACTGCGTGCACTGCATCGCGATGCATCCGTCACGTCCGAGCACGCTGTTCATGCAGAAACATTGGGACGTGCTGCGCAGCGATAATGGCGGCGAATCGTGGCAAGAAATCAGCGGCAACCTACCGAGCGATTTCGGATTTCCAATCGCCGTGCATGCGCATGAGCCGAACACGGTGTACGTCGTGCCCATCAAGAGCGACTCCGAACATTACCCGCCGGAAGGCAAGTTACGCGTGTATCGTAGCAAAGTCGGCGGGAATGACTGGGAAGCGCTGACCAAGGGGTTGCCGCAACAAGACTGCTACGTGAACATCCTACGCGATGCAATGGCGGTCGATCAGCTCGACCCATGTGGCATCTATTTCGGCACAACCGGCGGTCAGGTCTATGGTTCTGCTGATGGAGGGGATAGTTGGGCACCGATTGTACGGGACTTGCCATCAGTTCTATCTGTAGAGGTTCAAACCTTGCCATGATTCGCGTTGTACTGCCCCAACATTTGCGGACACTGGCAAGGGTCAGTAGCGAGGTTACGTTAGATATCGCCGGCCCGGTCACAGTGGACTCAGTTCTCGATACCTTGGAGAATCAGTATCCGATGCTGCGAGGCACGATCCGCAATCATGTCACTATGCGACGCCGGCCATTCATCCGCTTCTTCGCCTGTGAGCAGGATGTATCACATGAACCGACGGATACTCCCCTGCCCACTGCCGTGGCAAGCGGAGCCGAACCATTGTTGATCGTGGGTGCCATGGCCGGAGGATAAGAGGTTGTCGTTTTCGAGTCTCCTGGTCGACTAAGAGTAGAGAGACCGACACAAATGTCTCCGGCCGACCGAGCATATGCTGGAACGTAGGTGGTTCATATCCAGAATAAGGAGGAAGAACAATGAGCACCAATACCATTCGCCTACACCGAGTCTTTCGTGCAACACCGGAACGTGTCTATCGCGCATTTCTTGACGCGGATGCCATGACCAAATGGCTGCCACCAAACGGATTTACAGGGAAGGTCCATCATATGGATGCGAAGATCGGAGGAACGTTCAGGATGTCGTTCACCAATTTCACCACTGGCAAGAGTCACTCGTTCGGCGGCAAATACCTTGAACTCGTGCCGCATCAACGACTCCGCTATACCGATGCGTTTGATGACCCAACCCTTCCAGGTGACATGCACGTGACAGTGACCCTGACACAGGTATCCTGTGGAACAGAGGTGAACATCGTGCAAGAGCATGTGCCTGCGGTCATTCCTCCCGAAGCCTGCTACCTCGGCTGGCAAGAATCGCTGATCCTACTGGGAAAGCTTGTCGAGGCAGAGATTCCTGAGTAACTCGACAGATGAGATGGACCTACTGTAGTGAGAAAATAATGACTGCAGTTTCGTATTCGTGTGACGATTCGAAATATGGACGGCTACGTCTGGAGATGCTGCCCGTGCAGGAAGAAGGATGGCTGATGGAACAAATTCAATGAAGAAGGAAACCGCAATCCCCAGAACCGTTGACGACTATATCGCCAGATTTCCTTCCGCCGTTCAGGTTTGTCTCCAGAAAATGCGGACAACAATCAAGCGAGCCGCACCTCGTGCGAAAGAAACGATCAGCTATGGGATTCCAACTTTGAAACTAAACGGCCCATTGATTTACTTCGCCGGATTCAAAGCACACATCGGTCTCTACCCGATGGCGACAACCCTTCAGAGACAATTTAAGAAAGAGCTCTCAGAATATCTCAGCGAAAAGGCGACCGCTAAGTTCCCGCTCAACAAACCCATTCCCTACCCCTTGATCGCACGAATCGTGACGTTTAGGGTAAAGGAGAACCTGAACAAAGCAGTAAGAGCCAAAAGCTAGTCAACCACAAGGAGGCCACTATGCGTATCATAACGTTTGCCATCATCTCGTTGTTGACCGTCTCGCCAGCGCTGGCGAAAGAGAAGAAACATGACAAACACATGGACCCCCAAGCCATGATGGAACTGTGGAAGCAGGCCGCCACCCCTGGTGAACCGCACAAGCAATTCGCTGCGCTAGCTGGAAGCTGGACGACTCAGACTAAGGAGTGGATGGAGCCAGGCAAGCCACCGACGGAATCCTCCGGTACCGCGGAACTGAAGATGGTGCTGGACGGACGATTTCTCTATCAGGAATTCAACGGCCAGATGATGGGTCAGCCGTATCATGGCATCGGCATGGATGGATACGACAACATCACCAAGAAGTATGTCACCGCCTGGTTCGATACCATGGGCACAGGCATTTTCTTCATGGAAGGCACGGCCAGCTCAGACGGCAAGACCATCACGTTGCGAGGTTCACACCCTGAGCCAGGGGGCGGAAAGATGTCGCATCGTGCGATCTGGAAGTTGATCAACCACAATACCCAGCAGTTCGACATGTATGGCGCGCACCACGGACACAAAGAAACAAAGATGATGGAGATCATGTATACGCGGAAAGAATAGCCATTCTCGCAAGGAATCGATGATCCGATATCAGCGAGGGCGCCCCTTGATCCATGGACATGCTGTCCATGGAACAGGAGGCATCTCGATCTGACATCGGATCATCGACAGTCCAGACGCAATTGAGAGAGGAGACCCGGATTGCCTCTATGCGTATTACGCAGCCTGGTCACGCACCGCCTTCACTTGCCGTTCGGCTTCCAGCCAATGCTCCACATCTTTTCCATCCTGGAACCCGCTTCGTTCATACAGAATATAGGCGAGCTCAGCGATTCGTTGATCCAGAGACTCACAGCCTTCCGCCCAATCCTCCGACCTGCCGTTGGTTGATCCGTCGGAAGACGATTCCCGTTGACCAGCCTTGGATCCCGGCACACTAGGCCCAATGACTCTCAGTCCCCTGTTTTCACCTCTCATGCGACGCGCCATACTCCTCCTCCACGTATAACGTCCTCTCACATCCTGCCCTCGCCAAGGGGACTGCCCCCTCGACACCTCATCGTTCGCATTGTACCGAGATCAGTCAGCGATACAACATTCTTCGGAGATTTCAGAATCTGGCCCATACAGCGCAAGCACTGGCTGTCCAATCAACGACCGTCTTGTACGTGCCGTTCCCCCAATGCTGTTCCAAGTGAGAACAGTGACAACATTGTGGGTAGCATCACATGAGTTGATGTGGTAGCGTCACGAGTAACCCCACAACACAGTCTGGAGCTGATCGCTCACCGCTCGCATCTACCTGCGACCCGTTCCAGTCTATTCACCAACTACTTCTCACAGGAGGTGCCTATGAGACGCCTATCTATATTTTCTGCACTCTGCGGTTGGAGCGCCATTCTGTTCCTGTCTGCGGCTTGTGTCTCAGCAGGAGGACCAAAGAAAGGAGCATCGGCCATGACAGTCTCGAACGGGAAACAAGTATCGCTGGAATACACCATGAAGCTGGACGATCAGTCGGTCGTCGATTCAAACGTCGGCGGGGAACCCTTGAAGGTGACTCAAGGGAAACATGAGCTGGTTCCTGGCCTGGAGAAGGCGCTGGAAGGCATGGCGGCAGGAGAGAAAAAGAACGTCACCGTCGCTCCACCAGATGCGTACGGCACGGTCGATCCCAAGGCGTTTCAGGAGGTGGAAAGGAAGATGGTGCCGGCGGAAGCACAGAAGGTGGGGATGCAATTGGAAGGAACAACCACCGATGGACGGAAGGTCTTTCCTCGGATCTCCGAAGTCAAGAACGAGACCGTCGTGCTCGACTTCAACCATCCGTTGGCCGGCAAAACACTCTACGTCGAGGTCAAAGTGCTGGAGGTGGCCCAAGCCCCAGCGGCGAAGTGACGCTCCGTCTCTGGTGCGAGGTGGCCGTCACCTCGCACCAGAGGAGTCCAACAGTCAGCAGAACTTACTGCGCCCCAGCACGAATCTTCTCACGCAGAGCGGCTAAAAACTTTCGGTCGTCCGGTGTCAGGTGCAAGCCCCGCTTGTCGATACGAGACAGGACCTCATAGGCCTGTTTCCAATAGGCGCCTGCTTCCTTGACAGCGTTGCGTTTCTCAGCCATATCGGCCAATCTCCAGTAGGAGACATACAGGTCCCGCTGCCACTGACTATTCCCCGCATCCCGCTTGGCGAGGGTCTCGGCGATGCCGAGGCTCGCGCGAAAGACTGTCAGCGCCGCCGGTAAATCGCCTTGCGCCACCAACACATCACCAATCCGGTCGTGGCTCACCGACAGGTCCCGCTGCCACTCGGTGTTGCTGGGATCTTTGTCCATAAGGCGCTGTGCGAGGCGGTGAGCTTCGTCGTACTCGCGTCGAGCATCGACGAGTGTGGTCCTGACACGCGCGAGGTCTCCTTGATCCGCCAGAAACCAGAAGTACCTATGGAGGGCGTCCGGCCAATCGGGTTCAAGGGCCAGAATGTCGTTGTATAGAGCTCGGGCCTCTTTCGCCTGCCCTTTTGCCCCATGCAGCCCGGCGGTCTGGAGCAGTGGTTGGAGGTCGGCGCGATTGTGCTCGCGCGCTGCCTCAGCGCGGGTGCGAACGGTGTTGAAGATGGCCGCCTGCTGGGTCCCCATATAGACGATGGCTTCATCGACCCCCTGTTCAGTCAAAATGCGGGTCATCTCCTGGAAGACGCTGGTGGCCTGGCTCTTCCCCTCGATCTCAGCAAAGGAGATGGCCAACTCCCCGATGCGGGACAGCCGAACACGATGTGCCTCGTCGGCAGCCTCACGCAAGCGCTGACGTGTCTTCCAATCGGTTGCGGCTTCGGCTTCGGCGAGCTCGCGCCGATGGGTTTCTTCCGTGGCCTGTTGCAGGTGGGCGCGGATTTTCTCCTCATTCACGACACCGACTTCTTGGACACCGTGCTGAAGCTGTTGGTAGCCCCACCAGCCTCCACCACCAAGCACCGTCAACCCGAACAAGCTCGCCATCACTAACCTGGTGAGTCGACGCGCTCCCTGTTCGGCTCGTTCGCGCAACGCACTCAGCTCATCGCGCAGGCGAAGGACGATGTTGTCCAGCTCGGTGGGGGTATTCGCCGTATGGCGGAGGTGATTCTCCTGCTTGAGTTGTGCGAGGTAGTGCTGCTGAAGTGTGCGCCGTTCCGCTTGAAAGTCGATGGGGTCGGGATGGCCTGGATCGCGAGGCAGGTCAAGTTGATCGGGCGGCTTGTCGCGCGGAAAGTCCTTGCCGATCACAATGATCCAGGTCTTTTTCTTCTGCTTGTGCGCGTAGAGGAATTCGAGCTGCGTGTAGGAGACACGGCCATACTCTGGATCGATGTCAGGCGGCTCGGCGCCATACCCGTCACCCACCAGCTGAATAAGACCCTCGCAGGAATCAAGCTGTTCGCGGAGCCACTGACGCAGCTCGCCATAGCCGGTGGGAAAATCGTCTTGAGACACGGGATCGAACCCAAGCGTGCGGAGGGTCCTGGCCACCGCCTGCCTGGCAGTCCGCAGTTCTTCACTCACGGTAGAGAGAAAGAGACGTGGTCGGTCCATTGACTATCAGCCGCTCCTCATCCATGCGCACCAATCAACGCGAGTCATTCGTGCCGTCCTGCTACGTAACCGACAGCTTATCCCGTCACAACTCGGAGCCGCTCTAACCCACATGATTCACGACCGCTTCTGCTGCAACCGCCGATACGCTGCTGCGACAGGCCTGGCTGCGCTGTATCTGCAGCCAGGCAGGCAGGCTCGTCCTCGTGGCCTCACCATACTGTTTCAAGTATGCATCGGTCTCTCAGGGCTCCGCGTGCCCGTCTCGCCCGGCGTCTTGGCGGTGTCGCCACGAACGGTCATGAATCATGCGGGCTAAGAGAGCCTCACGATTCCGGTTCAGCCGCTGAGTTCTTCCCTGACCGAACAATCAACTTCGCCGTGGCTTGGCCATAATGTTGATAGGCCCCCCAGGTCGCTCCCTGATCGAGAATCTTCTTTCGCGCCTTCGCCAGTGCGGCACCAAGATCAGCACCCGAGAGCGCCTCCTCATAGAACACGTTCGCAAACTCCAGCGCTGCGGCATCATCCACGGGCCAACCGGTACCGATGTAGTTCTGCACCCCCCGCTCAAAAAATGCTTGGGCCAGTCCGGCCAAGCTCCGATTGGATTCCTGCAGGGTAAAGGGCTTGCCGGTGCGAATCACGCCAGAGAAGCAGGCATTGGCAAAGACGAGACGCGGGACCCGCCGGGCGCGGAAGACATCTCGGGCCGACAGCATGTCGTCCTTGCCCAGCATCCATCCGCTCTTAGCGGGATGCGTTTCGTCGAAGTCGCCGTGCCCCGAGTAATGAATGAGGTCGAATTCTTCGCTTAGGATCAGCGCGAGGAGTTCGACGGGGTCACATTCATTCGCCCCGATGCGTGACTCGATCGTGATGTCGAGCCCCTGTGTCTCCTTCATGCGCCGGAGAATCTTCACCACGGCGCGCCCTTCCTCCCGTGCTCCCGGCAATTGCAAGTCAACCTCCGGCGCCGGATCCGCGATCACGAGGACACGCAGGCGGTTGGGGATGGAGGCCGTGATGAGCCCCGGCGCACCGGACAACGTCGTGCGAAACTGGCGGGTCACGTGTCGTCCCGGCCCATAAAACACCGCCTGTCCGTGCCGCTCGAATGCCGCCATCTCCCAGGGAAACGCGGCCGTCGACCGGTCAACCATCAGCGTCAGCGGTGTCATGTCGATCATGCTTTGAAAGTCTTCCGGCATCAGATACCGATGCAGCAGCTTCCCGTATTTCTCCTGGTCCTTCAGACTGCGCGCGTTCTTGAGCAAATCCGCGATGCCTTCCGCACGGGACGATTGCACGGGAATTTCTCGGACCGGAATGACGGCGTCTTTCGTGATAGCCGAGAAGCGGAAGAGGTCACGGTCTCGCTCAATCGTCACGCGGCTCCCGTCCATCTGATCGACCACCTCCGGCTGCGTTTTGGGCGTGGGGTGGACGCGCTTCGGCAGAGTCCTCGACGAGAGCTTCACGGTCAACGACCCGTCGCTCCCGGCGTTGATCTTCTTCAAGATCGTAAGGACCTCCTGAAAGCGGCGCTTGTCATACTCCACGATCTGGAGGGTGTCGAGGCGTCCTTGCCCCTTGAGCCGTCTGAGCGCAGACGCCACCCCCTCCACCATGCCCTCGATGGCTTGCTCCAAGGAGAGATTCCCTGCTCCGGAGCCGATGACGACCGTGGCGAATGTGCGCCACCCCAATGCGGTCACGCCATAGGTGACATTCGCGAAGAGGAGATCCACGTCCTCCCGGTTGAAGCGCCCGGGCTCCCCCATCCCGGCGAGCATGACGTTGTCGGCGGCAAGGGTCTGATGGGTATTGGGAATGAGAAACACTTCCCCAAGCCCGCCGCCGATGATGCCTCGCTTCACGGCTTTGGAAATCCAGAACTCGAGCGCCTGGTCCAGCGCCCCAACGGCTCGGATCGGCGGCACCCCTCGATAGTGACCGGCCACTACCGCCGGCGCGTTGATATCCCGGATATCGCCGTGGACGACCTCAATATGGAGTGTGATCGACGCGGGTGCCGGCCCCTGCGTCGTTTGCGTGGCAGTCGTGGCGTCGGTTACGGCCCGGGACCGAACAGGACGCTGCGTCATGACGGCTTCTCTGAGCAACGCTTCCGCTCGACGACGATCAGCCGCGCTGCTTCGCTCGGCCTTCGTCTCTTCCGCGATGCGGCGGATCTGCTCCGCATCGTGGCGATCCTGAACGGCACGGACGCGGGCCGAGGTGAGTGCGCGAACAGCGCGGGCCGCAACCGGTTCCATCGCCAGCGCCCCGGTCTTGCCGGTACGCAAGATCTCATCCATCGCTGCGAGCACCTGCGCATGCTTCTGGAGATCACCGTGAATCTCATCGACATAGTAGGTCTGCACACCATCGAGCAGCCCAAGCGCGTGAGTGACACGCCCATCGCCCTTCAAGGTCATCTCAAACTCGAACAACCCTGGGCCATCAATCCTCACCGCACTCACGGTGTCTTGATTACAACCGGCGATATAGGTCATCCGCTCCGGATCGATAGTCCCCGGCACGTCGAGCGAGGCGTGGAACTCCTTTGCGCGTTGAAGATGAGCGGCCACGATCGGATAGCGCCCCCACGTACGACTGTCGTACAGACCTTGTTCCGAGGCTGGGAGTTTGGCGGGCGACGGAAGCAATTGATAACTCCCGACGAATCCGTTCAGGACATCGAGCACTTCATCTAAATCATGCCGCAGATCCGCCGCCGCCAGCCACTTGACGAGCTTGTCCTTAGCCACCATCGCTTGCGCAATGGCATAGGAACCATAGTTCGGCGTGCCGAGCATGATGAGTCGCCCACCCTGCACCTTCTTCGGCTCCAACATGGCCTTCCAGAGTTTGGGATACCGCCGAATAAAATTCCGGGACACGAGGCCTCCCATGGAATGGGCCACGAGATGCACCGGTTGGTCTTTGAACTTGGTGTCCACCAAATTTTTCAACGCATCTGCGGCTTGATCGAGGTCTTTCCGCCAATCATAGGCAAAGGGTTCCACGTTCCAGTAGGCCTTCAACCACAAAATCGTCTCGGCATAACTGTCCTTCTCAAGCCCGCTCGGCTGTACATGCAGGCGCGCATCGGCTTCCCGCATGCCATCTTGTGCAAGCCGGAGTTTGTTGATTCCTCCCCAGATCAGTTTCAGAAAACTGATCCACACCGTGTCGTCATCGCCGTCTTCTGTCACCGTCAACTCGGAACCCATGATCCCGGGAATAAAAATGATATTGCCCCGCAGCGGCTCCCGCTTACTGCGCGCCGCTCGCGCCCGTTCCGCCAACTGTTGAAGCCGCGCGAGCTTCTCGGGTTCGAAATGATCCCGCAAGGCCTGATCAGAGACCGCCCGTGTTTTCCCTCCGCGCGTCGAGCGAGAGAGCTGCGCTTCAAACTCGTCCCAAGCCATTTGGCGAACCACGCGATCGGAATCGTTCGGCTTTGAGCTTCTCTGTTTTCTGCTCATAGATGAATCCCTCCTTGAGAGAATCTTGCAAGGTAGCCTACGCAAAGCCTTTGAAGTGCGCTGGGAGGACCTTGTGCTTCCCGATGGTCTTGCCGACTGTCTGCAAGTCTTCGATGTGATCTGTTGAATCTAGCTGCTGGACATGTTTGGGCTCGATCTTCTCTAAACCCAAACTTTCCAACCCCTCCCTCGACAGCTCTGCGTTGTATCGCATGTAGGTGAAGAGCTTCGGAGACACCGGACCCGTCTTGCCAATCAGATCTCCCACTTCGCGGTCCAACTGGTCTCCGGCCAAACACCTTCCAAAGACGCGACACAAGAGATCCTGCTCATTCAATGCAGCAAACATGAGCGCCGAAGGAATTTTGGTCGCATTGTAAATGAGATTCACATCATCCTTCTCAAGCCCCTTATTGGCGTCAGGACTTGTGCCTGTTCCAACGGAGACGATGAGGAGCTGACCTTCACCTGCCGGCCACGTGAGATTGTACGGTTCTGCAGTTGCCATGATGAAGGCTTGGAAAGCCGGATTGTTATACGTCGTGATGCCTCCGTCGACAAAGACGAACCGATATTCTTTGGGTGTACCCGCAGCAAAGATCACCTCCTCTGGAGGAAAGAAGGTTGGCGCAGCCGTACTGGCTCGCACCAACTGCCAGAGCGGAATATCAAGATTGCAGTCTTTGCGATCGCGTGCATTGTACTTGGCCGTGGGATTGTTCCAAATGGGCCAAGGAGAATCCGTGTTCACATTCCGCATGACCATCATCAGTACTGTGCGCAGCTTTGCATCACCCAGTGTGACGTTTTCGCCAAATTCTTGCTTCAACTTCTTCGCGAGGCTCTCATCGGCATATTTGTTTTTCCATAGCCTCTCACCAAACCAAACCTTGTCGAACATATCCTTGCCGCTGCTCTTGTAGAACTCCCGAATCTTGTTCACCGGCATACCCAGAGATATGCACGCAGCGAGAATGGCACCCGTGCTGGTGCCGGCCACAAAGTCAAAGTAGTCTGCCAACACGAAAGAATCGCGCTTGTCCTCAGGCTGAGCGGCACGAAGCACATCCTCAATCGCCGAGAGGATTTCGACCGTGATCATGCCTCGAATGCCGCCGCCGTCGAGCGCGAGAATTTTCTTTTGTCCTGAGCCCGTGATCCGTGGAATTAGATGCTGGCTCATGTTTCCTCCTTATTCAGCTCGTTCGCGAGAAGCCCTCATGGGATGGTGGCCTGAAATGTTCCCCTTCATACTCGGCACCCGTGATGATCAAACGCTGAGAGGATCTTTGCCCGCTCTTCAGGTGATGCGTTTAGCGCTTCGAGAATGACGATGGCCTGCGCCTTTGTAGACTGGTGATTGCCATGAGCCTCTGGCTCAATCGAGATGGCCTCGGAATACAATCTGGCGGCATTGTCATAGGTCGCCAGTAATAGTTGAGTTTCGGCCACTGTCGCAGTTTTCCAATAATCTTGGTCGACCGGCTTTACCCCGACAAGTCCCTCTACCTGCTTGGCCAATTGAGCAGCCACATCCCGTTCGCCGAGAATTAGACTTTTTGAAGCAGCGTTGATGCCGGTGTAGTAGCTTTGGGGGGCGGCAGTAAATGCTTGTCGGTAAAGAGCTCTGGACTTTCTCAGGTGACCGCGGTCTTGGGAAACTCTGTACCGATCCATCCATGTACGGGCATAGATGCCGAGCGTTTCCGGATCGAGTTGCCCACTCGCATGCAACTCACCCAGAACGGTTTGCGCGCCTTCCCAGTCCTTACTGCGTGCCAGCGCCAGCCCCTCAAGCTGTTTTGGATGAATAGCGCGTGGAAACTGGTGTTGTAGCTTTTTCAGCAGTCTGAGCGCGGCTGCGTTATCACCGAGTCCAATCATCGCATCAGCCACCTCACACCCCAAGGCCGGTGTTGTCTGCCAAGCTAGTCCGTTGGACTGGCTGAGCGTTTCAAGCCTGTTTAGAAATCCATTTGTGCGCGCGGCCTTGACTTGCGCACGCGCTGTCTTGAGCTCCTCATCCACCTCGACGGCAAGCTGGACTGCCGCTGGTGGCAATGGTTCGTCATGAATTCCGTAGAGCATACGCAGCAATCCGCTCCCACTCGGGCCATCGCGATCTTGCGAGAAATCAACATGGATCTTGCCGGACGCTAAATCCGGCAATGGTGACTCGTCCACTTTTGCAATCACATAGCGGAAGCCTGTCTTGTTTTTTTCTTTTTGTTCTAATGTGTTGTATTCCTCCATGCACCACTCTGAATCCTCAAATGCTGATGACCAAATCAAAATGGCGGCCCGGCTAGCCGCGAGCGCCTCGCCGAGGCTGAACGCCAGCGGTGAGGCGGCTGCAAGTTTGTATTGGTCCAAGAACGCTTCATAGTTAAGACCACGAAGAATGTCGTAGAGCTGCAACGCCCACGCCCGGTTAGTTGATCGATAGCTGAGAAACACATGGAACTTCTTCTTCGAGTCAAGGGGCTTGGGTGCCGGTGCGTACTTGAGCCATTGTTCTAGGGCGGGACTAGACATGATGGTCCTCCTTCATGACGGCCTACATTCGAGAACTGCGATAACAACCAGTCGAGAGGTCCCGGCGGCTGTGAAGCCGCCGGGGGTCTGAATTGCTAACTGAGGAACGGACGATCGAAGGAAGTCTTTTGCCCTTCCAGCTGAGGAACCTGGTCAAAGTCCTCCGCCTTGAGTTTTGCTGTGGTCCGCTGGTGCAACTCTCGATAGGTCAGTTGGCCCTCTGCCTCTGTGATCGACTCGACGAGGTAATAGGTCAGCGCTCCATTATAGGTCCCACCAATGTAGGCATCGGCAGAGGTCTGCGTATCGCGACAGCCTGTGATCAACATCTCTTGAATGTCGGCATGGACGATATCTTGCTTCCTCTTGCGCCCACGAGGCGCCTTGCCCAACTGACCACGTACGGTTCCACGCAACTTTCGACCGGACTCGGTCGCCATGAGATCGAGCGGACACGGAAGGAACCGCTCTCTAATGGGCGCATCCGGCGGAGTGATGGCACGAGTGATGGAACCGGAGTGGCAACAGTCCATGATCACCGTGAGGCTGACTCCCTTTCGAAGCCTATTGAACGTCTTCCGAAGCCAATCGTCGCGCAGGGTATCCTTCCAATCCAGATCGGTTGGGCACAGGATCTCATCACGGTGATCCGCCTCATCCCCATTGTCGTCGGGTACGTTCGACCCATGCCCCGAATAGTGGAGGAGCAGGACATCGCCCTTCTTCCCGCTCTTGATGAGCTTCTGAATCGCCGCCTGCATGGCCTTCTTCGTCGCCTTCAAGTCGGTGAGAGTCGTGATGTCCTTGTCCTGGAAGCCGTAGTAGGTGTTCAACACTCCACTCAGATTCTTCACGTCATTGACGCATCCATTCAGATCTGAGCCGGGAACCTGATATTTGTTGATCCCAATGAGCACCGCGCGTTTGGCCATTTCACCCTCCTTTTTGGTCCTGTCATGAAGTCTCTATCCTCGGCTATCTTCCTTCCCCTCCAATCCATAAGCTCCAGACAGACAGGGACGAAACCCGAAGTACGTGTCCACGTATGGCCTGAGCAAACATCTTGCCAATCCGAATGACGAAGCGGGTATCGCACGATCTCAACCCTAGGTTGGACTACGCGCGAAAGAATACAGGATTTGAATGTTTTCGAATAGCTACAGTAAGGCAGCGAAGGATTCTGTGGGTATGGTACGTGACTGCCGGTGAATCTAAACCGATACAGTGCTGTATCGAAACAGGTACAGGCTGCTGATTCCCTCCGCTTAGAGAGTTCTGGTGTCGATCCAGATCACCTGGCCGGTCCGGCGCTTCACTTCTTGATACATATGTGCAGTCCCACCCGGTCCGTCGCCACCGCCACCGTCCCAGAGACAGACGAATTGCAGCTTATCAGCTCCATAAGAAAGAGCGGTCTCGAAGAGCCAGAGGTTGCATCGCTCATAGGGATCGTTCCCTGTGGGCAGCGGGCCAAGATCTTGTGGAGCGGAGCGAATCTCAGTGGTGAGCTTCGCTTTGGCCGCGAGATACCGCGCGCGCCAGGTTTCACTGTGACACACAACCGACTTCTGAATGAATTCAGACTCATCAAACGGTTGCAGCCATTGCACCTTCACCCCTCGCTGCTGACAGGCATCAGTGAAGAGCAGATCGCCTCCACAAGCCCCTTGGGTGAGGGCAAGATCCTCCGGGCCGGCACTGAGTTGCTCTAATGCCTCCGCAATTTTTCGTGCAGCGGCCGGTTCTTTGGTGGCGGGGAACCGCGGCTTCGGCCTCGTCGGTGCATCGATCATGTGCCCACTGAAGAGGAAGACGTGCCTTGGCCATCCCTGGTTATCAGGCTCATTCGAAACCATGAGGCCTTGAGCTTCTCCCTTGTGAGTTGGACAAGTCAACCATGCCGCATCACGTTGTGGAAGGGATCCGGTCCTCTTCCTTTTTGTCTTTCGCGACCTGCGTCATGTAGCGATCAACCTCTTCACGGCTGAGTTCCTCAACTCGTGTGGCAAAATCCGGATAGGCCTGACTATGCGTCATATTGACGTAGGGTCCACCCAACTGAAGAAACTGCCAGCCTTCGCTCTTGAGCGACTCGGTCATTCGTCGATAGTGCCGCCATCGCTCGCCATATCCAGAGCACATCATCGATTAAGATGACACCGTTCGGTGCCAGCAAATCGAGCGAACGCGATGTCGATACCTGCTGACGTCGTGCCTCAGAACCTTGCGATGATTGTCATGAGTTTAAAACATCGCTTGGTACGGCCAAGCTCATCGCCTGCGGCTCTTCAGCTGCTCGAAATTGTCACAGCCTTTTTTAGTTTCGAGATCGCACGCCTTCCTGTAAAGCTTGAGGGCTTCAGCGTTGTCATGTCTGACCCCCTTCCCTTTGCTATACATGACGCCGAGATTGTTACAGCCTTGCCCATCCCCGCTACCGCAGGCTTTCCGGAAAAGGGCGACCGCTTGTTCGATATTGGGAGAGACCCCGATCCCATTTTCATACATCCCGCCAAGATTGACGCAGCCTCGCACATGCCCGCCATCACAAGCTTTCCGGAAAAGGGCAACCGCTTGCCCGACATCGGGGGTGACGCCGATCCCATTTTCATACATCACGCCGAGATTGGAGCAACCTCCCACATACCCGCCATCACAGGCTTTCCGATAGAAGGCAACTGCTTGCCCAACGTCTGCTTGGACCCCACGCCCCTCCGCATACATCCCGCCGAGATTGGAGCAGCCGAGCGGCTCCCCCCCGTCACAAGCTTTCCGGAATAGGGTGACCGCTTGCCCGGCGTCTGATTGAACCCCGCGTCCCTCCATATACCTCGTGCCGAGCGTGACGCAGCCAAGTGCGAAGTCGGCGTCACAGGCTTTCCGATAGAAGGCAACTGCTTGCCCGACGTCTGCTTGGACCCCACGCCCCTCAGCATACCTCGCCCCGAGCATGAAGCAGCCTTGCCCATCCCTGCCATCACAGCCTTGCCGATAGAAGGCGACCGCTTGCGTATCATCAGCTGGGACCCCACGCCTCAGCGCGTACATCCCGCCGAGACTGGAGCAGCCTCTCGCATACCCGCTATCACAGGCTTTACCATAGAACACGACCGCTTGCCTGTCGTCTTGCGCAATCCCGCGCCCCTCCGCATACCTCGTGCCCAACGTGAAGCAGCCTTGCCCATCCCCGCCGTCACAGGCTTTCCGATAGAAGGCAACCGCTTGCGTATCATCAGCTGGGACCCCGCGCCCCTCCGCATACATCCCGCCGAGAGTGGAGCAGCCGAGCGGCTCCCCCCCGTCACAAGCTTTCCGGAACAGGGTGACGGCTTGCCCGACGTCTGATTGAACCCCACGCCCCTCCACATACCTCGTGCCGAGCGCGACGCAGCCGAGTGCGAAGTCGGCGTCACAGGCTTTCCGATAGAGGTCGACTGCTTGCTTGTCATCAGCTGGGACCCCGCGCCCTTCCGCATACATCCCGCCGAGAGTGGAGCAGCCTTGTACATTCCCGCCATCACAGGCTTTCCGGAACAGGACAACGGCTTGCTCGTCGTCTGGTGGGACCCCGCGTCCCTCCACATACCTCGTGCCGAGCGTGAAGCAGCCTGCCGCATCTCCGCCATCACAGGCTTTCCGAAAAAGGGCGATGGCTTGCTGGTCGTCTCGTGGGACCCCACGCCCCTCCGCATACCTCACGCCAAGCGTGAAGCAGCCTCCCGCACCTCCGCCATCACAGGCTTTCCGAAAAAGGGCGATGGCTTGCTGGTCGTCTCGTGGAACCCCGCGCCCCTCCGCATACATCCCGCCGAGAGTGGAGCAGCTTTGTACATTCCCACCATCACAGGCTTTCTGGAACAGGGCGACGGCTTGCCGGTCGTCTCGTGGAACCCCGCGCCCCTCCGCATACAACCTGCCGAGATTGAAGCAGCCTTGCACGTTCCCGCCGTCACAATCTTTCCGATAGAAGGCAACGGCTTGCCGGTCCTCCCGTGGAACCCCGCGCCCCTCCGCATACAACCCACCGAGATTGGAGCAGCCTTGCACGTTCCCGCCGTCACAAGCTTTCCGGAACAGGGCAACGGCTTGCTCGGCGTCTGGGGAAACCCCGCGTCCTTCCGCATACCTTGTGCCGAGCGTGAAGCAGGCTGCCGCATCTCCGCCATCACAGGCTTTCCGATTGAAGGCGACCGCTTGCTTGTCATCAGCTGGGACCCCGCGCCCCTCCGCATACATCCCGCCGAGCGTGGAGCAGCCTTGTACATTCCCGCTATCACAGGCTTTCCGGAATAGGACAACGGCTTGCCCGTCGTCTGGTGGGACTCCGCGCCCCTCCGCATACCGCGCGCCGAGCGTGAAGCAACCTCCCGCATCCCCCCCGTCACAGGCTTTCCGGAACAGGACAACAGCTTGCCCGTCGTCCGGCGGGACTCCGCGCCCCTCCGCATACCGCGCGCCGAGCGTGAAGCAGGCTCGCCCATGCCCACCATCACAGGCTTTCCGGTAGAACACCGCCGCTTGCCTGGCGTCTTGTGGGACCCCGCGCCCCTCCGCATACATCACGCCAAGATTGTTACAGGCTCGCCCATGCCCGCCATCGCAGGCTTTCCGGTAGAACGCCGCCGCTTGCCTGGACTCTTGCTGAACCCCAGCCGCCGCCGCATACCTCTCGCCGAGTGTGAAGCAGCCTCGCACATGCCCGCTATCACAGGCTTTCCGATAGAAGACGCCGGCTCGCCGGTCGTCCTGTGAAACCCCGCGTCCCTCCGCATACCGTGCGCCGAGCGTGAAGCAACCTCCCGCATCCCCCCCGTCACAGGCTTTCCGGAAAAGGGCGATGGCTTGCCTGTCATCTTGTGGAACCCCGTGCCCCTTCGCATACCGCGCGCCGAGATTGAAGCAGGCTCGCCCATGACCGCCATCACAGGCTTTCTGGTAGAAGGCAACGGCTTGCACATCGTCTTGTGGTACTCCATGTCCTTCCGCATACCGCGCGCCGGGAGCAGCGCACCCGAGCGCAAAGTTGGCATCACAGGCTTTCCGATAGAAGGCGAGGGCTTGCTCCGCATCTTGTGGAACACCGTGCCCCTGCGCATACCGCGCACCGAGCGTGAAGCAGCCTTGCCCATCTCCGCCATCACAGGCCTTCCGATAGAAGGCGAGGGCTTGCTCGGCATCTTGTGGAACGCCGATCCCATTTTCATACATCACGCCGAGACTGAAGCAGCCTCCCACATACCCACCATCGCACGCTTCCCGGTAAAACGCTTCGGCTTGACTAGGGTCTTGTGGCCCCCCCTCTCCTTCCAAATGCGGGGCACCAAGTTCGTGACCTGCTGCCGGTAAAACCAACACGCTAATAACTATGAGCGCGTAAAACAGCAACCGGCGAGTCATCACGGATCCTCCAAGAAAAAACAAGCTTGCTGCGAGGTGGAAGTCTAGCGTACAGGACAAGATAAGAACAAGTCGCAATCAGTAAGCAGTAATCAGGAAATTCTCCAGTTTATTCCATCTAGCCGATACGTCGCGTCATGCCGCACAACCAGCTCCAGCGAAAGCGGAATACACTGAGGAAGCTTCTGCTCATTTCCCAGGAAGTGGAGGATCGTGTCATCACTCAGGGACGGGCGAAGGATTACTGCAGTAGGGAAGAGTGGCCCTATAGACTAGATCTGTCTACCGGAATGCCACCATCGCATAACGCATAGGATGAAAGAAGATTACGGTTGGTATGTACATGAGAGTGCCACGCCTAAACCATATCTATCGAAAAGGTTAATCTACCCTGAATCATGACTGAGCGATCGCTCAGTCAGCGCGACAGGAAGAATGTCACCCACTTAAGGCCACTTGGAAAGACACGGGAAGCACCGGGTGGCCCATGCGAGTAGAATCCTACGTTTTCTTCACGACTAGAATCCCATCCCTGATCGTCACCAGCACCGCAGTCACTCGTCTGTCTGCAGCTACAGTGCGGTTGAGTTCCTGAATAGCCGCCGTTGATTCGTCTGGCGGCGGCTGTTTCAACACCTCGCCGCTCCATAGTACGTTATCGATCAAGATCACCCCATTCGGTGCGAGCAGGTCGAGCGCACGTCGATAGTAATTGAGATAATTGATCTTATCCGCATCGATAAAGATGAGATCGAATGGGCCAGAGAGCGTCCGCATGGTGTCGAGGGCCGGGCCCATTCGGATGCTGACCTTGCTCCCGCATTGTGCCTGCGCAAAATACCGTCGAGCCACCGCCGCTGACGTCTCGTTGATTTCACAGGTGATCACCGTTCCATCTTCTGGTAGCGCGTCAGCAAAGCAGAGGGCGCTATAGCCGGTAAACATCCCGATTTCGAGTACCCGCTTGGCCCCAACCACTTTGGTCATCATTTTCAGAAACGCCCCTTCCAGGGGGCCGACCAGCATTTGGGGATACTCCATGGTCCGCTGGGTCTCCTCGCGCAGCGCTCGACAGACTGACGACTCCGGTATGGAATGCGCTTCGGCATAGGCTTCGATCTCGACTGGAACCAGCCTGTTCATTAGAATTCCCTTGGATGATTTGAAAAACGCGCCGCCCGTTGCGTACACTGCGACGATCGAATCACGGACGCGAATCTTAGCACAGTGACCTGGAGGCCGAATTGAAAACCTTCGCCACGTTAGAACCCCTCACCACCAGACTGCTGGAAATTCAACGCATCAACAGTGCCGCCTCAGTCCTCTCCTGGGACCAGGAAACCTACATGCCGGTCGGTGGTGGAGAAGCTCGAGCTGAGCAGATCGCCGTGCTCCAAGGTGTGGCCCATGAGAAGCTCGTCTCGCCGGACATGCAGACGCTCTTGTCACAATGGGTGGATCCGGCGACGGGCCAGGCGGCCGAGCAACCCGGAGACAGCTGGGACGAACCGGCGCGCTCACTCTTGCGTGAAACATGGCGGGATTTCAGCCATGCGAAGAAACTGCCGTCGGATTTCGTGGTGGCACTGAGCCGAGAATGTTCGCTTGCCCAACAAGTGTGGGCTGAAGCCAGGACGAAAAACAAATTTTCCATGTTCCTCCCGAACCTTCGAACGGTGCTCCGGCTCAAGCGTGAAGAAGCGCAGTATCTCGGCTATCAGGAGTCACCCTATAACGCCCTGTTGGATGTCTATGAACCAGGCGCAACCATTGCGAATCTCCAACCGGTGTTTGCTGCACTCAAGGCACGGCTGGTGCCGTTGCTGAAAAAGATCGCACAGAGCCGGGCGAAGATCGACGATAGCGTGTTGCACCACTCGTATGACCAGGCTCGACAACTGGAGTTCGGACGGCTAGTCTTGACGGCGATGGGCTATGATTTTGAGCGTGGCCGTCTGGATCTGTCAGCCCATCCCTTCACCACGTCGTTTCATCCAACCGATGTGCGCGTCACCACCCGAGTCCATGAACATGAACTGCAATCCTGCCTCTTCAGCTGTATCCATGAAGGCGGGCACGGGCTGTACGATCAAGGGTTGGATCAACGATATTTCGGGACGCCGTTGGGTGATTCGGTTTCTCTCGGTATTCATGAGAGTCAGTCTCGTCTGTGGGAAAACTGCGTGGGTCGTTCGCAGCCTTTTTGGCGCTTCTTTTATCCGGTTTTACAACAGACCTTTCATGACCAGTTACGCGGCGTGGGGATCGACCAGTTCTATGCCGCAATCAATTGCGTAAAACCGTCGTTGATCCGCGTGGAAGCCGATGAGCTGACCTACAATCTCCATATCATGCTGCGATTCGAAATCGAGCAGGATCTGCTGGAAGACAAGATTCAGCCAGAAGACTTACCCGCCATCTGGAATCAGAAGATGGAGGAGTACTTGGGTATCGTTCCACCCTCTGACGCGGACGGAGTGTTACAGGACGTCCACTGGTCATTCGGGGCGTTCGGCTATTTCCCCACGTATACCTTAGGCAACCTCTACTCCGTCCAATTTTTCGAGCAGGCCAAGTTGGAGATTCCGAATCTGGAGCATGAGATTGCGGCAGGCCAATTGTTAAGCTTGCGCCGGTGGCTCGAACAAAAGATTCACCGCTGGGGTCGCATGTTCACGCCGGCCCACCTCGCCCAGCGCGTGACGGGGGCAACAGTGAGTCCCGAACCTTTTCTCAATTACGTGGAAAAGAAGTACGGCGAGATCTACCAGCTCTGAGCATCGAAGACCGGTCGGCTGTCATATCCCAGTACCGTGTTGAGCTGTGTGATGATGACCGGAGGCAACGTAAATTCAGCCTGCACCTCGATCCGATGCGGCACGAGCAGCGTAGTGTGGAACACAATATCGCGAATGGGAATCTTCAGCTCAGGGTCCTGAGGTGTGCTCAACTGAACCAACTCGACGGAGTTCGTGATGGTACCGCTGTCTTGTGGTCCATAGGCGGCGACGACGGCATCAATGATGTCCTTGACCTTTTCATTGGCCTCTTCCCCTTCGATGGCACGCAGGAGTAAGGGAATCGCGTCCTCCTTTGCCTGATCCGATACTGCGAAGTTTTCGATCCGGCCTTTTCGGCGGAGGGAGGTCAGGTCATTGTCGAGATCCTTGCTGAACGCTCCATACGCAAAGCGAAAGAATTCGAAATGGAACGCTTTCAGACCTTTGGCAAAGGTTTGGAGCTCACACAGAAAACACAGCTGCTGCAGTTTGACATCGCTCAGCTGACCAAGTGGCTCAGCGAGTTGCAGAACGTACAAGAGTAGGGCACGGTCGACGGCAATCTGGTTGGGCGTTCTCACAGTCTCCTCGCTCTATGCGTGAAGGGTTCACTATAACCAGCCGGAAACGCACCCGTCAAAGGCGGAGAGATTTTCAGATCAGTTTGCAGAATCCCGCTTGACCCGCCGCGTGATTTCGTCTTTAATCCCGGCTCTAGGAGGTTAGTCTCATCACCATGTCGAAACATACCAAAGAAATGGGAGCTCTGAAGGAACACCTGGGGAAGCACCAGCTGAAGTTCACACGCCAGCGTGAACTGATCCTCGACGCGTTCCTCAAGCAAGAGCATATTACAGCCGAAGAGATGTACCACCAACTGGCCCGCAAGGATCCGCACCTGGGCTTGGCAACCATTTACCGCACGCTGAATCTCTTCTGTGAAGCCGGTCTGGCTCAAGCCCGCCACTTCGGCACTCAAACGCAGTACGACAACATCTCGCACAAGGGCCACCACGATCACCTCATTTGCACCGGCTGCGGAAAGATTGTGGAGTTCGAGAACTGCGACATCGAGCGCCTCCAGGAAGAGGTGGCCTCACGGAACGGCTTTACGATCCAAACCCACCGCCTTGAGCTCTACGGTCTCTGCTCCCGCTGCCGCCAATGACGCGCCCCGCAGCTTGTTGCGGGATATCACACGTTGACCTCTGGGGATATTTCTGTTATCCTTCTTGAGACGGTTTATCAATTTCAACCCAGCCAATACTTCACATTGAAATAGCAGGTTCAATCATGCGCATGGTCCTTCAACGTTCCTCTCGCATCACAGCCCTTGCCCATCAACGGAGGGCCTTAGGCATTTCAGCTGCCTGTTGTCTGATGCTCTTCTGGCTGGTCATGCCGACCATCACCTCTGCTGCCGACACGTTGACCATCTATTCTGGACGGGCTGAACGATTGATCAAGCCAGTCTTGGATGCCTTCACGGCAAAGACTGGGATTCACATCGAGTTACTCTCATCCGGTACCACAGAGTTGGTGAACCGGATGAAGGCCGAAGGAGACCGCAGCCCCGCCGATCTCTTCATCACCAATGATGCCGGCAGCTTGGAACTGGCACGCACTGCGGGACTCTTCCGCCCCTTGAACATGCGAGAAGTTGAACGGGCCATTCCTCCTCAATTTCGCGCGGCAGACAACAGCTGGATCGGCTTGTCAGGCCGGTTTTGGATTGTTGTGTACAACACGACACTGGTGAAACCCGATCAGATCAAGTCCTTGGTGGATCTGTCGGATCCTACGTGGAAGGACAAAATCGCCATTCCTAATGCCGGCAGCGAATATTTGCAGGCAGGGGTGTCGGTCATTCGCGCGAGTCTCGGTGACGATCACACCAAGAAATTCCTCGAAGGACTTCGGGATAACGCCGGCACACAGGTCTACCAAAAAAGCTCACAGATCGTTGACGCCGTCGCCAAGGGGCAGGTCGCCCTGGGCATCGTGAATCACTATTACGTCTATCGGCATCTCGCCACACAACCGGCTGCACCGCTGGCGGTTGTGATGCCCGATCAACAAGAGGGGGGCATGGGCGCCATCATGAACGTAGCGGGCATCGGCATCCTGAAACACACGCCCCGCGTGGAGAACGCCAAATTGCTCGTGGAATTTCTCGTGGCACAAGCCGGCCAGAAAATATTCGCGGACCTCGACAAAGAGTATCCGCTCCATCCCGAGGTAAAAGCCGACCCAGCGCTGGTCGAACGGAAAAGCTTCCGGGCTGCCTTAGTTCCCTTAACCAAGCTCGCCGAACTCCGAGAGCCCACGTTGCTGCTCATCGAACAAGTCGGAATGCGGTAACGCGGCGAGCACCCTGTGATTGCCGCACGCCGATTAGCTGTTTCTCCGCTCCAACTTGCCGCCCTTGCCAGCGCAGCGTTCATCCTGTTGCCTCTCGGCTATGTCATCACCCTCGCCTTGTCGGCCGATCTCTCGGTATGGCATCGGCTCTGGACCACTCGGGTCCCGGAACTGTTGTGGAATACGGTTTCCTTGGCGGGCGCCGTGGCCTTGCTCACACTCATGCTCGGTGTGTCGACTGCCTGGATGGTGACGCGATTCGAATTCCCTGGCCGTCGGCTGTGGGAAGTCGGTCTTGTGCTGCCGCTCGCCATGCCGACCTACGTCTTGGCCTATGTGTACAACTATCTCTTGGGGTTCGGCGGTCCGGTAGAACATCTCTGGCAGATGGTCGCCGGACCTCAAGCCAGGATCTTCTCACCCCAAAGTTTCTGGGGCGTTACCTTTGTGATGGCACTCGATACGTTCCCCTTCGTCTACTTGCTCACACGCAGTGCGCTCCTCAGCTTTAACGTGTCGTTTGAAGAAGTCGCCCGCACATGTGGCGCGTCACCACTTCGAAGGATGCTGTTCGTCACCCTTCCGTTGCTCCGCCCATCGATCGTCGCCGGCGTCGCCCTTGTCATCCTGTACGTCGTGTCCGACTTCGGTGCCGTCTCTCTGCTGCGTTACCAAACACTGACCTACGCCGTCTTTCAGCAAATGACCGGACGGTCCGACAACCAGGCCGCAAGTATCCTGAGCATCCTCTTAGTCATCCTGGCGCTTTTATTCTTGTTGACCGAACGATGGTTTCGTCGAAAGAGCCGGTTTTACCAGACCAGCGGGCGCTTTCGAGCGCCGCAACGCATCCAGTGCAAATGGGTGCACACGGCAGCGCTG
Organism: Nitrospira sp.; assembly: GCA_005116745.1. Taxonomy (NCBI): domain Bacteria; kingdom Pseudomonadati; phylum Nitrospirota; class Nitrospiria; order Nitrospirales; family Nitrospiraceae; genus Nitrospira; species Nitrospira sp. The sequence goes on from SWDS01000008.1 coordinate 24,836, forward strand.
ACGACATGCCTGAGCACCGTGATTGGCCTGGCCTTCGGAATCCCCGTTTCTCTCCTGGTGACATGGAGCCTATCCCCTGAAGCCCTAGCGATTCTCGATGCCCGCTTCTTCAGCTTCGTCTGGAACAGCGCCCTGCTGTCGACCCTAGCCGCCACGGCCGGTGTAGTGGTTGGGCTGCCTCTCGCCTACCTCGCCAGCCGACAACCAACCTGGCTCAATACTGGCTGTCTGCAAGCCGCGTACGCTGGCTATGTCCTGCCAGGACCGGTCGCCGCACTCGCGGTATTGGTCCTCTTTCTCAAGGTTCTGCCATTCTTTTATGGTACGGTCATCGTGTTGATCGTCGCCTATGTCCTGCATTATCTCCCAGCCGGGCTCCAGTCGCTCGAACCATCCATTCAACAAATTACGCCGAATCTCGAAGAAGTCGCCCGCACCCTGGGTCTGACCGTTCGGGAGACCTGGCGTCGGGTGACGCTGCCCCTCATTCGAAACGGGGTCATCGTGGCATGGGTCTTGATCTTTTTGCAGACCATGAAAGAGCTCCCCGCAACGTTGTTGTTGCGACCGGTGGGGTTTGACACCTTAGCGATCCGTGTCTGGCTGGAAGCGAGTGAAGAGTATTACCAACTGGCAGCCCCGTCCGCGCTATTGATCGTGCTCGTTGGCCTACCGGCGCTCGTCTTGTTGCTATCCCGTGATTGGCGGGCCGCATAACATCGCTATGAACACACCGTTGCACATGACACACGTGGATGCCGACAGGCTCGAAGAGCAAGTCACCCTCACTGCACCGGCCTCTTCCATCTTGGAACTCCGTTCTGTGTCCTGTGCCTACGATCCCAGCAGGCCAGCAATCCGCGATATTTCATTTTCTGCGCGAGAAGGCGAAATCCTCTGTTTGCTTGGACCGTCCGGCTGTGGCAAGACCACCGTCCTACGAGCCATCGCCGGCTTTGAACCAGTTCGGTCCGGACACATCTATTTATCGGGCCGGTTGGTCTCCTCGTCCTTGGAAACGATTCCGACGGAGGACCGCCGTGTCGGCATGGTCTTTCAGGAGTACGCCCTCTTTCCACACCTGCGCGTCGCCGAGAACATTGCCTTCGGGCTTCATCATCTGTCACGGACGGAACGAACATGTCGGGTTCAAGAAATGCTGCGACTGACCGGCCTCGAAGGGCTCGACCGACGCTATCCGCATGAGTTGTCGGGAGGACAGCAGCAGCGAGTAGCACTCTCCCGAGCGCTGGTGCAAAATCCTGTCTTGCTCCTCCTCGATGAGCCGTTCAGCAACCTTGACCCCGATATGGCTGGCCGTATGCGGCAGGAAGTCCATGCCTTGTTACGCCGAATGAAAACTACGACCATTCTTGTGACCCACGATCATGATGAAGCCTTCGCCATGGCTGACCGCATCGCCGTCCTAAATCAGGGCGTACTCGAGCAAATGGATTCCCCGGAGGTGATTTATCATCTCCCCGCCACGCGGTTCGTGGCCGATTTTGTGGGCCAAGCCGACTTTGTCACCGGACAGATTCGACAAGGCAGAGTGCATACCGAACTGGGAGAGTTCCCTGATACGCTCAACAGTCCTGAGGGAAGCACGGTCGTCGTCATGATCCGCCCGGACGACATCCAGCTCATGCCCAATAAATCAGCCGAACCTCGGGTTGTGGCTCGCCAGTTCAGAGGGTCTGAAAATCTCTACACGATCCAACTCCCATCCGGGCAGATCATCCACAGCAGTGAACGCTCAACCTGCGTCTACCAGGAAGGGACCGCCGTCGAACTCCGTGTCTCTGCCACGCACACGGTTCTCTTTCCTGCTGAACCATCTCCTCACTCCTAGAGAAATAGAGACCGCCTCATGTATGTGCAAATTGACAGCTGCTCAGCGATCTGGCATGGATGGATCGATACTCCGGCTTCCACCCCACCGGACTCTACCCATGCCTCCCATGTAAGGAGCCTCAATGGACGCATTGAAAGACATCATTGATTTCGGAGTCGTCGGCCTGTTACTGGCCCTGAGCGTGTGGTCCGTGGCGATCGCCATCGAACGCTGGCTCTTTTACCGACGCATCAACCTCTCTCAGTTTTCAAACGCGCAACTGCTCGAAATCACGCTGACTCAACGCCTGGTGATTATTGGTACGGTGGCTGCTAACGCCCCATATATCGGCCTCCTGGGAACCGTCCTTGGTATAATGTTGACATTCCATACGATGGGAACGTCGGGGACGATGGCCGTGAGCACCATCATGATCGGCTTGAGCTTGGCATTGAAAGCGACCGCCATCGGTCTTCTGGTCGCGATACCCTGTGTCGTGATGAATAACGTGCTGCGTCGTCGTGTGAGCGAACTCCTGACTGAGTATAGGACACAACATGGAACGGAACATTGATCAGATCAACGTGATCCCGCTCGTGGACGTGATGTTGGTCTTGCTCGTCATTGTCTTGACGACCGCCACCTTCATCAGCACGGGACAAATTCCCGTCAACCTGGCCAAGGCCAAGGAGGTGAGCGATCGGAAGGATGTTCCCATCGTGATTTCCTTGACGGCTGATGGAAGTCTATTCCTAAATGACTCTCCGGTCCCCGATGGAAGCCTTCCCGCTGTTCTCAGCTCTCAGCCGCGTGAATCGGCGGTGGTCGTGCGAGCCGACAAAGTCACGCTGCTCGAGAAATTTGTGTCCCTCGTCGACGAGATTCGCGGCTTAGGATTTCAGCAAGTCAGTCTGGAGGTCATCCGCCTGTGATGGGGAAATCCATGACGCGCTCAGGCGGTCAGACTGGCCCTCTGGCGGCTAGTTGGCTGATATCCTGTCTACTACACGGAGGCCTAGCCGTGGCAGCGATCTTCTTTGTCCAGCGCATGCAATTGGCACCGCAGGCCAACTCTTTCCAGTGGGATGTGGCGATGGTCGCACCCCTTTCATCCTTACCGGGAGCTACGTCGAGGTCCGAGGCAATGGCGCCGCCAAGTCCGGCACTTCAGCAACCTGCTTCCCCAGCGAGGAAGCAGGTTCAAGAAACAACGAGACCGGTAACACCACCTGCACCAGTACCCATCGTTGCAATCAGTCCGGAGCTGCATCAGGAGCAGGCCCCCCCTGATTCGGTACCTTCTGTCCCATCACCTCAAGTTGCTCGGCAGGAACTATCGGGTCCATCCGCTGACCTCGTCATGTCTGCACAGGAGCGTTCGACCGTTCTACCTGAATCCCAGGTGGCCAAGGATTCTCTGGTCGACTCTTCGTCTCCGATGATTGTGTCTTCGGCACCTCCCAACCAACTCACGCCCACTAAAGCCGACTACGGATGGCTGGCGGAGCTCATGGCACGGTGGATCGAAGATCTCAACAAACGATACCCGGCAACGCTACGAACGGAGGGTGTGCAGGGGAAAGTGACGCTGACTGCGATGCTGCATGAAGACGGACTCTTGAGCGATGTGCGTATCGCGAAGAGCTCCGGCAATCCTACGCTTGATCAAGTTGCCTTGGAAGATGTGAGAAGCGGCCCTCCGATCACGCTCTCTCGCCCACTGGAACGGCAGAAAATGCCAGTAAAGTTTTCGATTAGTTACGATCTCAAGACGGCGCGGTAGTCCCCCTCGGCACCTCATGGCGCATGCAGCCGACCACGGAGTCCGGACGAGACCGTGATCTTGCCCTCCTGGTCGATGATGATCGCTTCAACCCCCGGCAAGCGCTCCACTAACGCCATTCCCTGTTCTGGTCCTAACACGAAAATCCCGGTATCCAATCCGTCAGCCGTCGTGCCTTCTTTGGCAATCACCGTGACACTCTGACACGCTCGTGCCGGCTGCAATGTCTGGGGATCCAAGATGTGATGATACCGGACACCATCTCGTTCGAAAAACCGTTCGTAATCACCCGCCGTTGAAATCGCTTCATCGTTCAAGTCGATCATAGCAATCAATGCCCCTTCCTCACGTGGGTGCCTGATACCGACGGGAAACCTGTTTCGATCTGGCAGGACGCCGAATGTTTTGATATCTCCCGATAAGGCCACGATGCCCCCTCTCGCTCCCGCCCGCTTCATCTCCTCCACCGCCCGATCGGCTGCGTATCCCTTCCCAATCCCACCAACATCAATCTGCATCCCCTGCTGCAGTAGATAGATGGTCCGCGCTTCTTGATTGACTTGAATGCGTGTCCAATCGACGAGAGGCTTCAATCCTTGCAACTCCCTCTCATTAGGGATGCGCTGCCGTTCGATTACACTCCAAGCTTCGATGGCAGGACCGAGCGCAATATTGAACCCACCCATAGTCAGGCGCCCTAGCTCCAGAGATCGAGTGACCAGCTCAAGCGTCTCAGAACTCACCTGGACAGGCTGACGGCCGGCCGCTTGATTCACCCGTGACAGTTCGCTGTCTGATCGCCACGTACTCAGTAACTGTTCGAGTCGCTTGATCTCATCAAATGCCGCCTGCATCGCCCGATCACCCACACTCTTGTCGGAAGCGACAGCCGTGATGACCACTAGGGTGCCCATGTGCATCTGGGTACGCTTCGAGACCACGGGTGAGGCTGACGGTTGTACGCCGACGCAACCAGCTACCAAGATGATGACAGGCCACACCACCAATAGCGAAACGGCGCAGCGTCGAAAAGGCCTCATGGCCACATCGTCCTCACCACCAAGATCACTCTCCTGTTCGAACGGTGATGACTCGCCCCACACGGAAGTTGCCGGTCGTCTGAGACGGATCCGCCACAGGCAGCCGTTCCGTCGCACAACCTGCTACACCGAAGGCTATCACCGTCATCAGGCCTCAAGAAATACATGGATCATGCCCTTCATATGGGGATTATAAGACACGCCTCTGCAGGAAACACGTAGGTGATGCTGAAGCTTATCCCTTGACAATGGAATACCAGCTGAGACAAGAATAATTTCTCTCAATGGCCCTAATGCTGACGATTGGGCCATCAATAATAGGGCCATTATGACTAGGTCTCTTTGGGCCGGTACGGTGCGTGCAAACGTCCCCTTGTTCAAAAACTCACAGAAGGTTGAACCGCGCTGTGAGTGCGGGCAATTGATCGCTACGATGTGCGGTCAAGACCTAGCACTGAAGTGCAAACGGTGTACGCGCCTTGTCGCGATCCCCCTTCCTTCACGCGAAGGCTGAGGAACCGCCATCTCGTAGTCCGAACCACAGGAGGAGGAACAGCCACCGAAATACTAGAACATTCAATTGTACCTGTTTTTCGTGCACTCTTTTCGTGCACTCCAAGACCAGAGATCTTTAAGTTTCAAGTCAGACCATAACATTATGCATGAGGGAGGATACCGATGAAGATGCGGTTACTCCTCGGGGCTCTTATGATCCTCAGCCTACCGGCAATCCCGGTGTGGGCAGAGAATTTGACCTCAGAGGAAATTAAGAAGTTGGTCGATGAAGCGGTAGAAAAACGTCTACAACAGCAAGAGGGGGGAGAAGGAGCGACGGAACGCCTTGAGAGGGCAGCACCGACTGCTGAGCCTGGAGTTGGTTCCATTTCCAATCTCGGGAAAGAACCTCGCGTGCCTCAGCAGCAACCCTTGTCGTTCGGGTCCAGTGGATCGGGTCGGCTGGTATATGCCAAGCCGTTCCTGTCGTTCCCCAAAGCCATCGTGGGCGGCTACTTCGACATTCAATATCGAACCCACCGCAAACCTGTGCTTGAGACGGGCTATGACGATATCAGTTCTGGCACCACCAATGGATTCGATCAACAGCGATTCGTTCCATTCTTCTACGCGGACATCACTGAACATCTGAAGTTCTCGTCTGAGCTCGAAATCGAGCATGGGATTAGAGGACTGAGCGACAACGAGATCGGCATGGAATTCGCCCACCTCGACTACCTGATCAATGAAAAGATCAACGTACGAGGGGGTATCGTCCTGATCCCTCTCGGCAAGTTTAACCTACTGCACGATTCTCCATTGAACGACTTGACTGATCGTCCAATCGTCAGCCGACTGATTATTCCAACGACCATGTCGGAAACAGGAGCAGGCTTGTTCGGCACATTCTATCCTGGCCGCACAGGGAAACTCGATTATGAAGTCTACGTAACAACCGGTCCCTGCGGCTACACCCCTACCGGCGAACCTCGTGTCACGGAGACCAATGGCACACAGTTCTCTCGTCAACGAAAATGCTTGTCCGAAAACGGGCTTGACATTAATAACGGGAAAGCGGTTTCAGGACGGGTGGCGTTTAGCCCAATCCTGGGTGTGGAGATCGGTGGGTCCGGATATTTCGGGAACCAGTCGCCCTCTAGCTACAGCCCGCAAACTATCGTTGCGGTGGACTGGACGCTTCAAAAAGGACCGTTCGAGCTCATCGGTGAAGCCGCGTGGGCCCATATCAGACACAACGCACGAGCGATTCCTGGCAGTACGTTCGGAGGATTCACGCCAGGCTTTCCGCTGACTGGTTTTGGCACGTTGAATGCCCTCGGTACGCCTCCTGAACGGATGCAGGGATTTTATGTTCAAGGCAACTATCACTTTATGCCGTCGTTCTTGACCAAGCTCTCTCCAAAACGGTTCGGTGAGGGCTCCTCATTCACAGCCGTGATTCGCTATGACCGGGTCAACTTGAACTTAGACAACAAAGGCGAGAATGGGGGCGAACTGGAGCAGATTTCGTTTGGCTTGAACTACCGCCCAATCCAAGATGCGGTGATCAAGATGAGCTATCAATATATGCCAAAAGCATATAACCCAAACAGCAATCAGCGTATCCACGACAGTGCCTTTGTCGTATCCGCCGCGTCATACTTTTAAGAGCAAGGGGAGACCGGCTCGTGGCTGGTCTCCCTCCAACATGACAAGATAGGAACCAACCTATGCGTATGATATTTCTTCTTTCGCTTGTGACGTTGACAGCCTGTGCCTCTTTGAGCGGCAGTCGAGATCATACCTTCGTCTGCCTCTATGACACAGTGTGGGACGCGACGTCAGCGACGATGAAAGGCTATTCCGTCACCTCGGAAAATAAGACCAATGGAACGATTGAGACGGCCTGGGTCGAAATGGAAGGGCAAGCGCGTCCCTACGGTCTCTTTGGACGCGAGGGATTCGGCAACCGTGAACGAGCCCGGTTGTCGGTGGTCGTCACGAATGACGACAACCGGTCTTCGGTGAATGTATTGGAGACGCGGGAACGCTGGCATGCGAAAGGCGGCGTGAAACAGCTGGCGACAAAGTGGTGGCCGGTCGAGCCATCCGAAGAAGTGATGGACGACATCACGAAAACGCTCACCGCTCGACTCAAAGAGAAAGGGTGTGAGGCTCACCCATGACCCTACGCCTCTGCTGTGTATTCATTGCCCTATCCCTGATGCCGACTCCATCGTTCGGAAACGAACGTATTTGGGACAACGACCTCAAGCGCTTTCTCACCGATCAGGAGACGGTGATGGCTGAAGTCTATATGAATGAAGAAGAGGGCCTCAAGATCATGTTCCCGAAGTCCGAGCGTGTCCGTAAAGACACGATCAAACTCAACCCTGAGAAAAAATCTCTGATCGAGGAGCGTATCGGCTGGAAGTTTCCTGAAGAATCTTTTGATGTCTATATCGGAGAAACCGGCGCACAGATCGATGGCTATGCCGTCGTACAAAACACAATCGGCAAGCATAAGCCGATGACCTACATGGTCGGCATCGACCATAACGGGTTCGTCTCAGATGTCGAGCTACTTGTGTTTCGGGAAGCGCGCGGGAGCGAGGTCCGACAAAAGCGGTTTAACGCGCAATATGAAGGCAAATCCGTCCTCGACCCGGTCCGGATCAATCGAGACATCATCAACATCACCGGCGCCACCATGTCCGTCCGTTCCATGACTGCCGGCATCAAACGCGTACTTGTGCTGATCGATGAGTTCTACCTGAAGCCTGCCGGGATCGGAAGCGACACCCGGGCTGCGAAAAAGGACAACGGCCTTTTGCCTTCCATCTTTGGAAACTAGCTGACGCGGCCCCAGCGTCCCCGGCAGGCACTACTTTAACCAGACATTCCGACTGCGCGCTTACAGGAGTCGTAGCGAAACATACGAGCCACAATCTTGTCAGCGGCCAGCAGTTCTTCACCCAGAGCCCAGGACCACATGAGTGGTCCTGGGCTCCTCATCTTTGCGGATGTGAGTCCGCCACATCGATACCATAGGCCTGTGACTTTCTTGCGTATTGGGATGCACGGTAGCCGCAGCGGGCTCATAGGTGTTGGGCCCGCATAATCCGAGCGACTCGATGCTTGTTGTAGATCTCGCCCGCTTCGCGCAAATCGAGACACATCCGCGAAGCCCGTGAATACGGTGGCTCGCCGTCCTCTCATGATCACCCTACGCTGTCCGGTAAAACCCGGAAAATCCACTCAACCCCCTGCATCCCAAACACGGAACATACTTTCTAAACAGCTCTATCAGGTAAGGCCATAAATCTACATCGCATTATCCAAAGTGCTCTACGACACAACCTCAGCGATCAGAGATGGTTACCCAGTGCATCAACCTGTCGGCTGATCCGTTAGCCGGCACTCCAGCCGATAACTATGCCGAAGTATTCCTACGGGTACGGCTCAGACAACCATAACCTCATGGCGTGATTGGTGAGACCACTGCGCCTGGCAGGAGTCGGCTCATGAATCAGTATAGAGCATCGTTTCAGTACCCCATGGCCATTTCAGGAATCTCTTGCATGACACGGAGAAAGAGCGCGATACAGATGCGACAAGGATTGGATTCCCGTGTGCGCCGTTGCCTGAACCTGGTCTGGGTGTTGTTGCTCAGTGGGACGGTCAGTACGGCCCTCGTCCTATCCGGTTGTGGTGCCGACGAAGAAGTGAATCCTACGAGTCTTGCGAGTCCTGACGATGAGCTCCGTGGAGTGCTGCAGGCAGCGGGGTTTACTGGAAACATTGAAGCGACGCTGCCCGCGCGGTTGGGACGGCCCGTCAATCCGCAACTGGCGGACGTGGGGCGGCTCTTATTTTTCGATAAGATCCTGGGCCTGCATAACGACAACTCGTGTGCCGGGTGCCATTCGCCCGCCTTCGGCTTTGGGGACTCCCAGCCCATGGCCATTGGGGTGGACAACAACAACATCGTGGGCCCCAGTCGCAGCGGGCCGCGGAATCAGCGGCGGTCGCCCCTGGCGGCCAACACGATTTTCTATCCCGCCTTGATGTGGACGGTCAAATTCACGGCCCCGACGGGAAACCCCTTCGACCCGTCCCAAGGCTTTGTGTTTCCGCCACCGGAAGGCGTCGTCACCGGGGAACCCACGCTGCTCGCGGCCCAGGGCTCCATCCCGTCCACGGAGTTGGTGGAGATGGCGGGCTTTACCGGAATCACGCAGAACCCTGGTCCGACTGGCGCGCGCCATCTGCAGTTTGATGACGGCCACGGCCAGGCGCTTCCGGCTCCGGTTGGCGGATTCCACAACTTTCCCATTCAGGACGCGGTGAATGCTCGGCTGAATGCGATTCCGGAGTACTTGAGACGCTTTGGCGAGGTGTTCAACAACGGGGTGCCCCTCCCGCCCGGAGGCATTACCACCAGTATGCGGAGTCGCGCGCTGGCGGAGTTACAGGCGAACCTGATGGCCGCCAATGCGCCGCTGGATCGCTTTGCCCGAGGCGAGAACAACGCCCTGACGGGTCGACAAAAACAAGGGGCGCTCCTGTTTTTTGGGAAAGCCAAATGCGTCACCTGTCATGCGGTGAGCGGGCAAGCGAATGAAATGTTCAGTGATTTTCAATTGCACCGCATCGCGGGGCCCCAGCTCGCGCCGGCGTTCGGTGTCGGCAAAGGGAATGTGATTTTTGACGGGCCCGTGGAAAACGAAGATTTCGGGGCCGAGCAGACCACCGGCGCCCAGGCGCACCGCTATATGTTCCGCACCGCGCCCTTGCGGAATCTCAAGGTCGCGCCGGCGTTCTTCCATAACGGTGCGTTTAAAACACTCGAGGCCGCGGTCACCCACCATCTGGATGTCGAAAAGTCGCTGCAACAGTACAAGGTTCAGCCGAATCAAGGGTTTACGCTCGGGCCCAGTCAGGTGATGGTAGCAGCGGGCATTGATCCGCTCTTACGGCCGCCGCTCCAGCTGACACCGATGGAGTTTACCGCACTCGTCGACTTCGTGAAGGAGGGGCTGTTTGATAGTCGGGTGTCGCAATTCTGCACGAAACGACCCGCAGCGGTCCCCAGCGGGTTGCCGCTGCAGACATTTCAAGGGTGTTAGCCCAAACAGGCCTTAGTCACCCGTCGGCACGGAACGATCCGGACCGTGCCGACGGGAAGCTTGCTCAGCGTAACTGGGCGACGAGGATCAGGAGGCTGCGCGTAGAGAAATTGGTGATCGTCTGGGAACCGAACCAGTTGACCAAACCAGCGGCTGGTCAATCTCTATCGAGCAGCATGTTATCAGATCGCGCTCGCCCCAACGGAGACATGTGGTACGGCCCAGCCACCAAAACGTGCACGTTGTTTTTGAAGTAGGCTGTTCCGAACTGGCTACAGGCCAACGCTAACGCAGGCATGTCCGGCAAGAACCTGCGAAGGGTTCAAGCCGGCAGCCTCATGTAGTGCCCCTCTTGAGAATTCGTACCGCCAGCATACATTAAGCGAATAGAACTCTCGGGGATCGCACAGCCGATGGTGAATCCCGATGAGGGACGTGTCTTCCCCGCATCATTAGTACTACCCGCCTCAACTCCGTTCAGTCGTTCTACCACTTTCGTCTCCACGCCCGGCCCTAAGACAAACAATCCGCATCCAACCCATCGGCAACCACACCTTCCTGTTACTTCCTGATGAATGAGAACTTATCGCTTGACAAAAGCGATCTGATTGAGATATTAATAATCGTTCTCAATTTCATTACATGGGAAATCCGGCATCATGGCTATCGCAAAAGCTCCTTTGTTGGAACGTGACCAGGCACATGAGACCCGTTGTGAGTGCGGCCAGCTAATCGCCAAGGTGTGCGGGCAAGGCTTGGAGCTGAAGTGTAAGCGGTGCAAGCGTATTGTCGTGATCCCTTTTTCTTCGATCGAAGGCTGGGGAACGGCAATCTGATAATCCGGTTCCAAGAGGAGTAACGACCGTCATGCAGTCGTCCTGTTTCCCATGTACCCGAAGACCAGAGACCGTTGAGTCCCGAGTCAGCCTACAACCATTACTTAAGCAGGGAGGATACCGATGAAGATGCGGTTACTCTTCGGGGCTCTTTCAATTCTTGCGCTGTCGGTCACTCCGGTCTTCGCAGAAGAAAGCCTTGAGGAACGAGTAAAAAGACTTGAAGAGGCGTTACAGAAAGCCCAGGAGCGTGAATCTCATAACGTTCAGGGGGAAAATTCATCGCCGAAACAATACCCGATGCCTACTGGACCTATTATCGACATTAGGGTCGGACGCCAGGGAGAGGAAAAGACCTCTCTCGGATTCGGTTCCACGGGATCAGGGAAGCTGATCTATGCGAAACCATTTTTGAGTGCGCCAAAAGCGACTATCGGTGGTTATGTTGACGTGATGTACAACGTACTCTCACGCCAAAACCTGGACAATCCGAGCCGCAATAGCTTCGGTCAGCAGCGACTGGTGCCGTTTATTTATGCGGACATTACCGACCGTGTAAAGTTCGCGGCTGAAATCGAGTTGGAACGAGGCGGGCCGAACGCGCCACAGGGGACGGACGGCTCAATTCAAATTGAGTTTGCTCAACTGGATTATTTGGTCAATGAAACAGTGAACATTCGAGGAGGTCTTCTCCTCATGCCGGTCGGCAAGTTCAATTTACTCCACGATTCCCCCTTGAATGACCTGGTTGATCGGCCCATGGTCTCGAGAATTATCATTCCGAGCACCTGGTTTGAAGCCGGCGCCGGTATTTATGGGACACTGTATCCTTCGAGCCTTTCGAAGATTGACTACGAAGTCTATGCTGTCAACGGCATGAGCCAAACAGCAGGCGCGATTACCGATTTGGGCGTCCGAAGTGCACGTGGAAGCGTGTCACGCGACCGTGATGATAGCAAGGCCGTGGTCGGCCGGGTCGCCTTCAGCCCGATGCTCGGTATTGAGATTGCTGGATCTGGCTTCCATGGCCAATACAAACCTTCGGCCGGCGCGATCGGTTCCGGCATCATCGATATATTCGCGGTTGACTGGACCTTGCAACGCGGGCCCTTCGAGCTCATTGGAGAAGCAGCCTGGACCAGAATCAGCAATAACAACGCCACCGGAGTGGCCGGTAATGGGATCGGCCCTGCGGGCATGTTCGGCTACTACATCCAGGGAAACTACCACTTCATGCCGGAGATCTTAAAGAGGCTGGCGCCAACCCACTTCTCGGATGCGTCAACCTTCACCGCGACCGTCCGCTGGGAGCAAGTCGATACCGATACCGATAATCGTACGACTGGCGCAGAAAACACACTCGGCAATCGACGAGAGTTAGACCGGTTGACGGTGGGTCTGAACTTCAGACCGGTTGAAGATATGGTCTTCAAAGTCAACTGGCAGTACAACACTCAGAACGACAATGCCAGAGGCCTCGTGCCTGCCGGTGATCTAGGAAATTCCAGCAGCCGGATGGATGGAGACGGATTTCTGTTTCAAGCAGCGACCTACTTCTAACTATACGGGAAGGAGGCTCCCCGCCTGATCGGCGGGGAGCTCACAAGATGACGAGATTTCTGCGAATGGGGTTGCAAATCATGCCGCTCCTGCTGATCGGAAACCTAGCAGGCTGTGCATGGCTGAGTGGGATGCAACAACGGGTTGCCGTGTGCAACTACGATCATGCCTGGGATGCGGCCATTGACGCGGTGAAGGACCGTTCAACCGAGACGAAGGACAAAGAAGCTGGATTAATCGTGACACAGTGGCTTGAGATTCCAATGTCTGGACGACCCTACGGCGTGTTTCGGAGGGATGTCGCCGACAGTAAAGATCGCTCCCGCCTCACGTTGAACGTAAAACGCTTGGATGATGTCACTAGAATCTCGTTCATTGAGGAACGACAGCGCTGGGTCTTTCGAGGAGGCTCACGTCTCTTTGGCTGGGCTCCGACTGATCCATCCGCAGAAGTCATGCGAGACATACAAAATCGTCTCGATGCCAAGTTGCAGGAACACGGATGTTCAGCCACTTAAGCGTAATTTTCACATGCTTCGCGATTGGGACGGCACTCTGTCTCACCATTCCCCTGTCGGCTCGTGCCGAAAAGGTGTGGGATAACGATCTGAAGCGCTATCTCACTGAGGGTGAGTTGAATCACGCTGAAGTCTTCATGTCAGAAGATGAGGCCGTGAAGATCGTCCTCCCAAAATCGCAACGGGTGCGTAAGGAAGTGATCCAGCTCACCCAAGATAAGAAAGATCTGATCGAACAACGCATCGGATGGAAATTCCCGGAACACGCGTTCGAAGTCTATATCGGTGAAACGGGTGATACGATCGACGGCTACGCCATGGTCCACAATACCATCGGCAAGCATAAGCATATGACCTACATGGTCGGTGTCGATGCAAAAGGGGTCTGCTCCGACGTCGAACTGTTGGTGTTTCGCGAAGCCAGAGGAAGCGAAGTAGGACGGAAACGATTCAATGTGCAATATGAAGGCAAGTCGGTCCTGGATCCAATCCGTATCAATAAAGATATTATCAATATCACAGGCGCCACAATGTCCGTCCGTTCCATCAGCGCCGGTGTGAAGCGTGCACTCGTGTTGGTCGACGAATTCTATTTGAAGCCGTCCGGGATCGGCAGTGATACGCTGGCGGCGAAAAAAGATAAAGGGTTTTTGCCTTCAATTTTCGGGAACTAGCGAAAGCGGACCCCGCGTCCCAAACATGCGAAACTTTAATCAGAAATTCAGGCTCCGTGATTCAGATCGCCATATTCGGTTGCTCTACACATTATTTTTACTCTTGATGCTAGCTGGATTTACATTTTCGTTTTTTTGGGCACATAGTATGACGGGATTGTCACCACAAGGTATCGCTGAACATTACCGAGGATCCAACGCGACGTTCGGGGAACCGATGTCGTTTCGCGAGCTGGCAGAAATTACCCACTTTCATCTCTTCACAATGCCAGTCGTCTTCATGATTTTGATCCACGTGATGTATTTGACCAGCGCAAGCCATACCCTCAAGGCCGTCACCACCTGGGCTGGCTTCGGGGGCGTGATGCTCGATCTGGTATCGCCCTGGCTGATTAGCTACGTGTCTCCGATGTTTGTGATCTCCATGTTGACCGGAGATACCCTTATGACGATCAGTTTCTTAGTCATGATGGTGGTCCCACTGTATGAAATGTGGATACTGGGACAGCCGTTAATGGGAGGGAAGAACCCACCAGGGTCCTAACCATCGCAGTTGGCGGTCTACCATCTAGCGGCCAGCGGCTATTCGCCCAGAGCCCAGGATCACGCGAGTGATTCTGGGCTCTTCGTTTTTGAGGAGGCAGCGTCATGCATGTTGACAGTACAGATCGGATTGAGCCAGCCGTCTTGACCATTCAGGGCATGCTCACAAAAATCGATCGTCTCCATCTGCCATCCGCCTCGCGGCGCGATCTGGAGAGTATTCTCGTCCGGCAAGTGGCGAAAGAACTGGACCGGCTTCTCCCGTGGCAAGCCGGTCATGGACAAGGAACAGCGGCGATTGCACTCCACATCGGACGGGCCGGATCTCTCACGGATGAGGAGTTGCATCAGCTCAAGCTGGCCTCCCTGCTTCACGATATCGGCGTTCTCATGCTTCCACCCTGTTTGCAAACCAAACGCGAATGGGTTGAGCCAGACTCCTATGTGGCAATTCAAAACCACCCCCGGCTGGGAGCCACGTTGCTAGAACCTTTTGCATTCCTTCGTGAGGCCACCGTCATGATCGCCCATCACCACGAGCGATGGGACGGATCGGGATATCCCTATGGACTCAGGAGAACGTTCATCCCATTGGGAGCAAGAATTCTTGCAGTCGCTGATGCATTCGAGGCCATTCACGTCCCCGCAGTGTACGATCGGCCCCTTCGAGATCGCATTGCGCTTCGAATTCTCCAGGTGGCGTCAGGAACTCAATTTGACCCCTCGGTCGTCGGTCTCCTGGCCGAACTCATGAGCGAGCCAGAACCCATCGCTGTAAGGGACGGACCTCACCAGTAGCGTAGTCGGCGTACGACCTACGCCGGCATCGAAGTGGGAGCCCCACCTCTCCCACTTGGCAGGCACGGGCTTTCGCCTCCCGAGAGCCCGTGCCTGCCCTACGGAACGATGGACGACCGTTGATCGTAGATGAGGGAGTACCGCCCAACTGAGTCAAACTGATTGTATCGAAAGGAACCACGACCTCATGAATCTGACCCTGATTCCACATCACTCGAAAATCGCTCGCATCTTCGCCTCTGTGCTTCTATTTCTCACTGGACTCGTCGCCTGTTCAGGAAGTGAGAGTACTGCACCGCCTCTCACCGCCACCGGTACGCCAGGGGCTGAAGAAGCCGTCGGCGAACGGTTGTTTCTGGAAACACGATTTGCCCAGGCCTTTAAGGTGTTCGTGGATACCGGCGGTGACGTGAATGATCCAATGATCGGTGACAACATCGTCGATACGGTCGAAACCTTGGGTGCGCCGATCACCCCGGGACCATTCACGGGGCTCTCCATGAATTGCCGGGCTTGTCATTTGGTTGACGATATTCTGGATGCGCCGAGAGGCGGCATGCGGACCTATGCTGATTTTGCGCGCCGTAGCCCCCTCCCGGCCCGAGCGGACGGCAAAACTGTTGCCGTCCGCAATTCACCTCCTCTCGTCAATGCTGCGCTCGATCGACCAGGGGGTGTCTTATTCCATTTCGATGCCGAGTTTCATTCTATGGAAGAACTGATCGCGGGCACCTTCACAGGCAGAAACTTCGGCTGGCTACCTGGAGAACGCACTCAGGCCATTGCTCATATCGCTCGCGTGGTCCGATCCGACAACGGCACCGGAGATCTGGCGAAAGAGTTCGATGGAACCCCCTTCAAAGTGCTGTTCGGCGGAACTGATGCCTCCATACCAGAGGAATTCCAGCTCACCTCGGAATTCCGCAAAACGATCGGCTCCGCGACCGACCAAGAGGTGTTCGATGCCGTCGTCAAAGTCGTGACCGCCTACGTCAACGGCCTCCGTTTTTCTCAAACCGAAGACAGCGGAGCACCGATCCGCTCTCCCTTCGATGTCTTCCTGAAGACCAACGGGCTGCCGCAAGCGCCTAACGCCAACGAATCTCCGCTCGATTACAGCAGACGTCTTCTGCAACTCGTGCAATCACGTGAGTCGGCCGGGACACTTCAGTTTGTCACCTCGAACCCCAACAGAACAGACGGTCAGTTCCAATTTCATACCCAGCCATTCTCGTTTGGGGCGCAGGAATTGGCTGGGCTGAAGATGTTCTTGGCGGAACCGACGGCGCTGCCTGCTGCACAGACTGAACTGACCATCGGAAAAATCGGGAACTGTGTCGCCTGTCATGCCGCGCCGAACTTCACCGATTTCAAGGCCCACAATACGGGGACGACACAGAAAGAATATGATGAGATTCCTGGTCATGGTGATGGGGCCTTTAGGAATTTGGCCATTCCCACACTCGCGACACGAACTGCCGCTGATCTGCCGGCTACCGAACAACACCCTCAGGCCAGCGAGCGATTCCGAGCCGTTCCGGCTGCCGACACAACATTGACCGACCTGGGCCTGTGGAACGTCTTCGCCAATCCTGACATGCCCATGCCACAAGACAAGATTCGAAACATCCTCTGCGAGGATGAGCAACCCTGTGCTGCCTCTCAAGGCGAACTCTTGAATCGTGCGATCGCACGATTCAAGACGCCTGGCCTTCGCGACCTCGGACATTCAGAGCCCTTCATGCACAATGGTCTATTCGACACATTGGATGACGTGATCGATTTCTACATCGACATCTCCGACCAAGCCCGTGCGGGAACACTCCGCAATGGTGCGCCCCAGCTACAAGGCATCGCCCTGAAGTCCAGTGACATCGCCCCACTCGTGGCATTCTTGAAATCGTTGAACGAGGACTATCAATAGGCAGCTTTGGCTACCGGCCACGACCCAGACACCATCACTTAAAAAAAGAGGTAGAACCCATGCGATCAGCCCCTTATGCATATGCACTCAGCACGACCTGCCTGCGCTGCCACGAACCGACCTGCCATCGCAATCCGCAGCTATGGTGCATCAAGTGCCGATGTTCCCAACGTCAACAGGGACAGGCCAGAGGGCTGGCACGATCGCTCAAGACGCGACGACTGAAAGCGTGGCTGAGAACGTTTCCCAATTCCTGATTTTGGGGAAGCATCAGCCTCACGATGGTTTAGTAACTCGACCTTTCGAGCACAGCAGATCGCTTACTGGAGGAAGTCCAGACTATACCAACTGAACGAACCCAACTGACGCACTGATACCCGATCGGACCGTCGATCGTTGCGAACGCGGCCAAAGGACTTCACGTCTAGCGCCCATGGTTGTTCAATCAGCCATGGGCGCTGTGTTTTTAAGAGCACGTGCGTGCCGATGCACAGTGAAACAGACCCTAAAAACATCACACAGGGGATATTTCTGTAGCGATGGATCGCACCAGAAAGGAGGCTGCCAAGATGACAGGCTAACGAATCGAGATACCAACCAGGCCAAAGATGAGGAGCAAAGATAGAACCCTATCTTCACCATGACCGTGATGAAGACACAATGTCCATCGCATAAAAAGAGGAGTACTATGAAATCACAAATTGCACGACCACGCTTGTATCATTGTTTCTGGTCCGGCGGAGGACTGCTTCTGATGTGGTCCGCCTTGGCCTTCTCAGGATGCAGCGGGGAGGATTCCCCTTCGACGCCGAGCACTCCGGTCGCAATCACCCTCAACAGCGAGATCCTGCCGGTTCCAATGTCTGCAACGGAAGCTGATCGCTTTTTCACGGTGGTCGCGACCACGGGAAATCGTTATTACGCGGCAGGATTCACCACCGTGAACGATGACAGCCATATGGCCGTCGCACGCTTTGGAGCAACGGGTGGGCTGGACGCGTCGTTCGGCTCAAACGGGATTGCTACCGTCAATGTGGCCGTCGGTGCGGGCAAGAAGGCCGAATTCGTACGCGGCGCCGTCGTCCAGTCCGATGGCAAAATCGTCATTGCCGGTCCGATCGAGCATGACACAGCGGCGACCGGGGACGCGGCGCGGGATACCGACATTGCCGTCGTCCGGTTCGATCTCACGGGACAATTGGATCCGACGTTCGGAACCAACGGGATTGTGCGCCTCGATCTCAGCACAGGAACGGTCTCCGGCACGACTTTTCTCGGCGACACCTCATGGGGGCTGACCTTACTGCCCGGCGATGATCTATTGGTGATCGGCGGTAAGCTTGCCGATGGAGCGGGTCGTAAGGACATCGATTACGCGGTGGTGAAATTGACCTCGAATGGCGCCTTGGACGCAACTTTTGGGACGAATGGCCTCGCCACACTGGATGTCGGCACTGGGAACGACAGTCCCCGCACGGCCATCGTCCAACCGGACGGAAAGATCGTCGTCAGCGGCCATACGTCCGATGCTGGCGTGGTCACAACCGTATTGTTCCGGTTACTTCCCAACGGCCAATTCGATTCCAGTTTTGGCCGAGACGGTGTGGTGAATGTGGCCCTGCGCGCCTCCGTCGGCGAAGCCTATGACGTGGCCTTTCAAGGGCAAAACCTGATCATCGCCGGCTACGGACGGAATATATCACCCGGCACAGTCGATATCATCAGCGCGCGATTCTTACCCACTGGGACCTTGGATACGACCTATGGGGACAGCGGGGTGGCTGTGATCGACGTCGCTGGCGAAGACGATCGAAGCCGAACGGTGGATGTCTTGCCGGACCAGCGCATCTTGATTGTAGGCCAGGGAAAACAGACCGCCACCGCACAAAAGGGCGCACTGGTCTTACTCACCCGCAATGGTCAGCGCGAGACACGACTCAACGGCAATGGCCTCGCCCTCATCGACTTCGGTGGCCCAACCGATGCCCTCTTTGGACTTACCTTATCTCCCGACCTCATAAACGCAGTTGCAGTGGGCTGGAAGGGCGTGAACGTTTCGGAAAGTAGTCCGACGAACAATGACGATGCCAGAATTGTCCGCTTTTCTCTACCGGCAGGCCTCTAACTACTGGCTGTGGAGACGCGCTGACTCACCTGCGCCACTCTGTGATGCATCAGCGGTGGTTCTTCGCTTATACGCGGAGCCACCGCAGCTCCGCGCGGTATGGTTATTTCTCGCTTGCACACAGCTTGAGTAACTGGGTTTCGGCTACAAGACAGGCCAGGGAAGGGGAAACACCTATTTCCCGCGGAGAGGTAACCCATCCCCTACTTCTTGATCTGTTCCGAGAGAAATCGATCAAGACCGATCTGGCTGATGGTCCGAAGCCGAGTCTCAAACCAATCGACATGCTTCTCTGAATCTTCGATCATGTGCTCTAAGAGATGACGTGTCGTAAAATCACCGACTACTGCACAATGCGCAATCGCCCTTTGAAGCAATTCGACGTCTTCACATTCAAATTCCAGAGCGGCGCGAAGCAGCGCTTCCACATTCGGCCCATGCGCCACAACATCGAGACGTTCCACATCCGGCGTACCGTTCAGATACAAGATATGAGCTATTAGCCCAGCAGAGTGTTGTACTTCTTCATTCGCCAAGTGGTTGTAGTGTCCATGCAACCGCTCGTACCCCCAATTCTTGCACAGAGCCGCGTGCAACAGGTACTGATGAACGGCCGTCAACTCTGACCTGAGCACCTGATTAAGAAACTCAAGCACACCTTCTTTGGCTTTCATGAACTCTCTCAGGATTCTTTCTTGATCTGTTCAGCCAGATAGTTCTCCAGGCCGACTTGTTTGATCGTTTCCTGCTGAGTCTCGATCCAATCGATATGCGCATCAACATCCTTCGCCATATCTTCCAGCATGTGCCGCGTTGTAAAATCTGTGACCTTGGTGCAATGCACGATTCCTTCGTTCAAGAGGGCCAGCATCTCCTGCTCCGCCTTCAAGTCCAACTTCAGCTGTTCAGCTACCGTCTCGCCGACCTGAACGGCATTCATTCGCTGCACATTGGGCACACCTTCCAAATAGAGAATATGGCCGATCAGTTCGTCGGCATCCTTCATCTCATCAATGCTCCGCTCCCGCACCTTATGATAGAGCCGGTCATACCCCCAGTTCTCACACATCTTGGCATGGACAAAATACTGGTTGATGGCAGTCAAATCAGCCGTCAGGATCTTGTTAAGAATGTTGATTACCCCTTCTTTTGCTTTCATCTCTGGCCTCCTTCCGAATAAGTCATCACCGTCCGTCTCATTATCATCACGTATCGCGCTCGTCGTCAACTTGATAAATAGATGTATTCTGAATTCGTCTCTCAAATTCGATGAAATGAATTCTCAATATTGCTCGAGCTCCATCCATGCGCGGGGTGATAGACCATCGAGACCGATCGAGGCGCATGGTTCGAGCACTTGAAACAACCATCTGCGGGGTGGTAAATTCTTCGGAATCTAGGCTACCTAGACAATTCAATCAGCGGATAACGTCATGATTAAGTGTGCGATCCGAATAGGCCTTCCCCTCCTGACCTTGGTCCTCGTAACCGTAATCGGCCCTACTGCCGCCGTCGCACATGGGAATGTGGCGATGGAAGAGGACAGTTGTGTGCGAAAAATCGGTGGGAATATGGTGCATTTCAGTGCCTACCAGCCCCAAATTGAGCCGAAGGCTCAGTACTGCACAGAGATCCCAGATGTGGGGGATACATTCCTTGTCCTGGACCTTGTCGACCCGAGCCTGCGCAACATGCCGGTAGGGGTCAAGATCATTCAAGGGGTCAATGAAGACGAGCAGGACGAGGCCAAGACCGTGGCCTATTGGAAACCGGTTTCTCACCCTGATGGGATCGTGCGGGGTGAAGCCACACTGGAAAAAGGGCTCTACAAATTGATCATCACAGCGGAAGGGCTTAGCCCTTCCACCTACCTGCTGCGAGTGCAGCAGGCGGACTATTCAAAGCTTGGACGCGCAGCGCTTGGACCATTGGCAGTGCTCCTGGTACTCGGGGTTGTCGGATATGAGCTCTCGAAATCGATTCGAGTGCGAGGATGGTTTGCATCACGCCGTCGCTCATGAGCAACCGGACGACGCATGCCAGTATCTGAGCATTCTCTTCACCATTGCAAAAAAGAGGACACGTTCATGAAGTCTTTCGTATCTCTGAAACTGACAGTTGGATGTGCAGTAGTTATTCTGAGTGCTCTCTTGTCCTCGCAGGTCCATGCTCACGGTGGGCTCTCTATGGCCGAGGACATGTGCAAGCTCACGGTCGGCCCCTACACGATGCACTTCAGTGGATATCAGCCTGAAAACACTCAACAAAAACAATTCTGTGAGGATATCCCAGCAGTCGGCCAAACAATTGTCGTGCTGGATTACATTGAGCAAGATCTTCGCACCCTCCCTGCCGAAGTTCGGATCATCAAAGACACCGGCACAGAAGAAAATCTTGAGGCCAACACCGTGTTTAACCTTCCGCCAAAAGTGTATCCCAATGGTTCTATCGACTTTGCCTATACCTTTGACAAGCCCGGAAAGTTTGTCGGCATTGTCACCGTGGGCGACAAGAAAGAGCATGTCTCCAAGTTTCCATTTTCGGTAGGAGAGCCGAAGTTCTATACCAAGTTCTTAAATATCTACATGTTTCCTGTGGCTGCGGTGCTCATTGTCCTAGGAATTGTGTTTTTCATGAGAGACCGCAAGCCATCGCAACCCGTAGCGTCCTAATGATTGAGACCATAGCGAAACCGCTATGAATGCTGCTGATGAAATTAGAGAAAAACGAGGATTGAACATGTCCGGTCATCTTCTCATCCGTGCTTGGGTCTGTTGTGTATTCCTTCTGGTCGCCGCTCCTTTTTCAGCGATGGCCCAACATGGGCATGAGTTGGCTGCAGATACGTGCGTCCTCCACGCTGGACCCTATAAGATGCTTTTCGCCAGCTACCTACCTGACATGTACTATGAGCGGAAATTCTGCCAAGAACTTCCGGCGGTGGGGAACACCGTTTTGGTGCTTGATTATGTTGAACAGGAGCTCCGCTCTCTCCCGGTAGAAGTGAGGATCATCAAAGATACCGGCTCGGAGGATAATCTCGAAGCCATAACAATCGCACACCTCCCCTCCAAGGTCTACCCCACTGGATCCATCGACGTGAAATACAACTTCGATACACCTGGGAAGTTCGTCGGATTGGTTTCAATAGGTCAAAGCCGCGAACATGTCGCACGATTTTCTTTTTCTGTCGGTGAACAAGGCATCATCTCTCATCTCTCGCACAACTTGATGCTCATTGTGCCAGTCTTCGTAGGCATTGCCGTTGCCGTGTTCTACGTCTTCCGAGATCGTCGCAAGCCATCACAGGTCCGGGTATAGATAGGAAGCGACTTCTCAAGGGAACGCCAGACTAGACCGCCCAATGCAGCACCGTAGGTGTAGCAATCGGGCGTAGGGAGAGCTTATGGTCGGCCCAGCAGGCATGCATATGTTCACGCGCGTCATCTTGGTTATCATGCTCGTCTTGGCAGCACCCGTAACCTCAGCTTTGGCGCATTCCATGTTAGTCAAGGCCGAGCCTCCACGCCGAGCCGTGCTGACCAAGTCGCCGACACACGTGCGACTGTGGTT
Organism: Nitrospira sp.; assembly: GCA_005116745.1. Lineage (NCBI taxonomy): Bacteria > Pseudomonadati > Nitrospirota > Nitrospiria > Nitrospirales > Nitrospiraceae > Nitrospira > Nitrospira sp. Next base: position 47,668 of record SWDS01000008.1, read on the forward strand.
CAACGAGAAAATTGAAGGAGACTACGCCTCGCTCGTGGTCCTTGATGCCCAAAAACAACCACTCACCGATGCCAAGCCCACCCTTGCACCGGATGACCAGAAATCGATCGTGCTGCCCCTTCCCGAGCTGGCTCCCGGTAAGTACTCCGTTAAGTTCCGTGTCCTCTCGGTCGACGGCCATGTGGTTGAGTCTACTTTCGACTTCACCGTAAAGGGCGACGCTCAAAGGAAATGATCGAGGCCGTCGGTACGCTGCTTCGCTGTCTGCAACTCGCGTCCAACATGATGCTGATCGGGGGTTGCGTTTTTCTAGCAATCGCCGAGCAGAAGAGCCTCGAATCAGGGCATTCGTGGCTGGCTCGTCTGAAAAAGACTTTTCCTTGGTTGGCCACTCTCCTACTGATCGGCCTAGTCGGTCTCTTGGCTACGACGACCGCACAGGCTACCGGATCCCCCGAGAATTCCTGGAACCCGCAAGCCTGGTTGGATTTTATCCAGAAAACTCGTATTGGGTTTATCTGGACCCTGCGCGCTGCGAGTGCACTTGCTGTCCTTGTGATCGTTCTGTACATACAGAGTGCTCCTGCTGCGCCATGGCGCTACGTCATAGGGGCATCAGCGGCGGCGCTGCCCCTGGCCCTCGGTTCTCTCGCGAGCCATTCGGCGGCCGAAGAGCAAGCGGTCTTGGCCACCGTGACCTATGCCCTCCATCTTATCGTAGCGAGCATTTGGTTCGGCGGTCTCCCGGGGGTAATTCTTGTTGCCTCCACCATCGCGACCGGATCAGCTGATGAAAGATCCCATATCGGTGACGTGCTAGCTCGTTTCTCGAGATTGGCCCTCGTCACAATGATCGTTGTTGTCATATCAGGCCTCGTCGTGGCCAATCGCATGTTTGAGACCAATTACGCCGGACTGGTCGCGACAACGTATGGCTGGCTGCTTATCACAAAGCTCACGTTACTAGCCGTCATTCTTTCCATCGCCTCACAAGCAAAGTCTCTTTGGATACCATCGATTCGGCAACGCTCCGAGCAAGCCGCAACAAGTGGGCAAAAACTTCGGACATGGGTAACAGTCGAGTTTGGCCTCGCCATTCTCCTAGTCATCGTCGCGACCTTACTGGCCAACGCGGTTCCGGCTAAACATGAGGTCATCGATAACTGGCCTTATCCATTCCGCTTCTCGATCGACGCAACATGGGACGACTGGCTTGTACGGGCCATTGTGCTAACCGGCCTTGTACTCTTGATCATAGCTGGAACGACCATCGTACTCAGCCGCAAAAAGCAGTGGGCAACCTCGTGGCGCATCGCTGTTCCAACCCTGCTGGGGATCCTCGGACTTGGCGCGACATTCTATCCCATCGCGATACAATCCTACCCGGAGACGTATCGAAAGACCCCTGTTCCGTTCGATGCCATCTCGATTGCCAATGGCGTCGAGCTATTCACGGCGAATTGCATTCCCTGCCATGGCCCACAGGCGAAGGGGAACGGGGTATTGGCGAAGACGCTGCCGAAACAACCCGTCGACCTGCTGACGGAGCCTCATACCGCCATGCACACGGCAGGCGACTTTTTCCATTGGCTGACCTACGGACGATTCAACGGTGTCATGCCGGCCTTTGGTGAGAAATTTTCCGAAGAAGAGCGCTGGGATCTCCTAAACTTTCTCCATGCCAATTCCCGAGGGTATCAATCGAGGATCATCACGCCCCGTATTCTGCCTGAGCAGCCGTTTATGGCCACCCCGAACTTTTCGTATACGGCGCACGATGGTTCAAGCGGCACCTTGAAAGACTTCCGAGGAAAACAAAACCTACTGCTCGTGTTATTCTCCTGGCCGGAGTCGCGTGTTCGGCTTGATCAACTTCGTACGGCTTCGACCGCGATTACTACAACTGGCACGGCTATCCTGGCCGTCCCAATGACCGACCTTCCTCCAGATGAGCTGACCGCAATCGCACAGGAGATGCCGTTCCCCGTCATCACTCAAGGCGGACGGGAGATCTCCCGCAGCTATGCGCTATTCCGCCGAACACTCTCGATTCCTGACTTGTTCAGCGAGGGCACTCGACAGAGTCACATGGAGTTTCTCTTCGACCGATTCGGATACCTACGAGCTCGATGGATTCCTCGTGGAGATGGACCAAGCTGGACAGACATGGGCCTTTTGACAGAACAGATCACACAGCTCAATCAAGAGCGAGAGATCTTGCCTCCTCCTGGTGATCACGTCCATTGAATCAGGCTCTACATCAGGCCTAACCCACAGTAGTTGATCGAGAGCGTTTCATTCGGACAAAAATGCACATCGCATGGCCAGCCGAAAGGAACAGCCGTCATGGTACAGCCCTGCTGAACTTGACTTCAACTATCCGCAAGAGTATACGGGGGGTAATACGAACCACGCTTGCCATGTAGGCTTTATACGAGTGTTTTGCGAGCCTAACCCATAATATTTCCCTTGACTCATCTCAGATTTTTGTCGGATACTTGCTCACATTTTACCGGTCCTTCCACGTGAGCAAATGAGACGTAGTTGCGGGGAAGGATCTTTCACTGAAACGTGGTGCTCCGTAGTTTCACTATTTCATCCAAACAGAAGGAGGTAGGGAGTATGGCTGCAGACAGTTCAGGGCGAGGGTATGACATCTCGCAGTGGTACGACACGAAGTCGGCGAAGCTCGGCTGGTTTGGGATGTTGGCAATTGGCGTGTTTTGGGTGG
>SWDS01000008.1:50498-131147 GCA_005116745.1 Nitrospira sp.
ATGTGATCTGGAACAACGCGCCCAAGGCCATTCTGGATCCGTTCCCCAGCCAGGTGAATCCGAACGCCAAGGCCGGGTACTAAGTAACTGGGCGGATGCAGACTATATGAACCATGGGTCGGTATCGGCGGCTGATCAGGAACTCTTAGGGAACAGAACGCCTGGTCAGCCACGACCGACTGAAATGACGGAGGATGTCAGTTATGTTTAGAACCGATGAGATTATCAAGGCTTCAAAGTTACCCCCTGAAGGGGTAGCGATGTCTCGAAAAATCGATTATATCTATTTCATTCCAATTTTGTTCGTCACCATCATCGGAACCTTCCACATGCACACGGCTCTGTTGTGTGGAGACTGGGACTTCTGGCTCGATTGGAAGGACCGTCAGTGGTGGCCGATCGTGACACCAGTTACCCTAATCACCTTCTGCGCCGCCATCCAGTACTACAACTGGGTGAACTACCGGCAGCCATTCGGTGCGACGCTCTGCATTCTGGCGCTTGGTGCCGGGAAATGGATGGCCGTCTACACTTCGTGGTGGTGGTGGTCTAACTATCCACCCAACTTCGTCATGCCAGCTACAGCGATTCCCGGTGCCTTGGTTCTCGACATCACCCTCTTGTTAACCAGGAACTGGACGTTGACGGCAGTGATCGGCGCATGGATGTTCGCGGCGTTGTTCTATCCGAGCAACTGGCCTATATTTGCCTATAGCCATACGCCGCTTGTCGTTGATGGCGCATTGCTCTCATGGGCAGACTACATGGGCTTCATGTATGTTCGTACCGGAACTCCTGAGTACATTCGGATGATCGAAGTTGGATCGCTGCGCACATTCGGCGGTCACAGCACCATGATCTCCGCGTTCTTCTCCGCATTCGCGTCCTCGTTGACGTACATCCTGTGGTGGCAGTTTGGGAAGTTCTTCTGCACCTCATACTTCTACATCACCGATGACAGACAGCGGACCACCAAGGTGTACGATGTATTTGCATACGCCACTTTGGGACCACAAGGCGACAAAGCTAAACTTTCTGGGGGGAAAGCATGACTGCCAAACACGTCTTCAAACTGTGGATGATTAGACTCTGCGGGGTGGTGACGCTGGCAGCCACGCCGGCTCTCGATATTACCCCTGCATTCGCTCACGGGGAGCGATCGCAGGAACCATTCCTGCGGATGCGCACTGTGAATTGGTATGACACTGAATGGGTTGGAAAGACGACCCCAGTCAATGGTGTGACAGAGCTGAAGGGCAAGTTCCACCTATCCGAGGATTGGCCTCGTGCGGTGGTGAAGCCAACCCGTACCTTCATCAATGTCGGGTCCCCCAGCTCCGTCTTCGTGCGTCTGAGCTCGAAGGTCAATGGAACGCCGATGTTCGTCTCGGGACCAATGGAAATTGGCCGTGACTATGAGTACATCGTCAAATTAAAGGCCAGACTCCCTGGCCACCATCACATCCATCCCATGTTTGCCGTCAAGGAAGCCGGTCCAATCGCGGGACCAGGTGGATGGATGGACATCACGGGTCGCTATGAGGATTTCACCAATCCGATCAAGACCCTGACCAATGAAACATTCGACTCGGAGACGATGGGAAGCATGACTGGAATTGCCTGGCATTTCTGGTGGATCGCTCTCGGAATCTTCTGGGTCGGGTACTTTGCGATCAGACCAATGTACCTGATTCGCGCTCGAGTCCTAGCGGCGTATGGGGACGAGATTCTGCTTGACCCCATTGACCGAAAAGTTGGTGTTGCGGTGTTGGTCCTCACATTAACTGTTGTAGTTGCCGGGTACATGGCTGCAGAAGCAAAGCACCCGATTAGCGTCCCTCTCCAGGCTGGTGAGGCAAAGATCAAGCCGATGCCGATCAAGCCCAACCCGCTGACGGTTGACGTTATTCATGCAGAGTACGATGTTCCGGGCCGCGCATTGCGCATGGTTCTTCATGCGACCAATAACGGCACATCACCGATAACCATCGGTGAGTTCACGACAGCAGGCATCAGATTCACCAACAAGTTTGGTGCATCTAGGGTTGATGCAGCCTATCCAGCCGAACTGGTTGCACCAGCCGGTCTGACGATGGATTACGAAGCCGCAATCCAGCCTGGCCAAACAGTTGACATTAAAGTCGAGTCCAAGGACGTTCTGTGGGAAGTGCAACGGTTGGTGGACATTCTCCACGATCCGGATCAGCGCTTTGCAGGATTGTTCATGTCCTGGACCGATTCTGGTGAGCGACTCATTAATCCAGTCTGGGCTCCAGTACTCCCAGTCTTCACACGGATGGGAGCATAAGGTAGTCTGGGTCTAAGGAAACGCCGGTTCGTCTCCATCACACGGTGGAATGACGAACCGGCGTTTTTCTTTGCCCCCCGTCCTCACTCATTCGCCTCCTCCTCGCTCCGCTATTTTCTCGTTGATCTCTTCACTTCTTTTCCAATAGGTGTGTGACCTCCGCAGCCTTGTGTCCGTTCATGAATCTGGGTGGCGCTCCTAAATAGCGCTATTCTGAATAGATTTTTGTATGATTACCTAATCATCGGACACTTGCCTGGAACTTGCCTGGTCGATAGGGGTCCTGTATGATACCGACTGTATTTTCCACTGCAGGTTGAACAATCTTGAATGTCGCGATCCTGAAAGCCTACCTAGGTTGCCACCCTCTAGATCATATTTGACATATGGAAGCTTCCTCACCCACTTCTTCTCCGGGACTCTGGTTCGATAGGGTCAGGCGCACCGCCCTCAGGCATTTTCCGAACACCAATACCGCCAGTACGCATCGACTACGCGATTATGCTATTGCTGCGTTTACATTCCTGAGCGTTGCCGTGAGTTCCTTGTTCGAAATCAGTGCCAGCGTCGAGCGACAACATGCATTAGGAGCCTTAGCATGGGTTTTTCTTGGGGCCTTATTGCTGGGTGAAAATAAAGAAACACGAGTACAAGTCTTGATTGCAGTGATCTTTGCAACGCTCGGAGAGCATTTCGCCTCCATCTATATGGGAGGTTATACCTACCGATTCGAGAATGTACCGGCTTACGTCCCACCTGGCCACGGCATGGTGTACCTGACCGCCGTGGCGCTAGCACGATCAGGCCTCTTTGTACGCCATCCCAGAAAAATTGCTCTATTTGTCATAGGCGTGTGGGGCACCTGGGCCATCTGGGGCGTTACCGGATATGCTGAACGTGGGGACGCGGTCGGTGCGTTGCTGTTTTGCATATTCTTAATCTGGCTGGTGGCAGGCCGTTCACCACTGGTCTATCTCGCTGCATTTTTCATTACGACGTGGCTTGAATTGATCGGTACGACCGTCGGTGCGTGGCAATGGGCAGCTATAGACCCGCTCTTGGGATGGGCACAAGGAAATCCCCCCAGTGGCGCCAGCGTATGGTATTGCCTCGTTGATGCGGTCGCTATTGGAGCAGCAGGGCCAACGTTGCGTGGAATCAAACGTCTCTGTGCCTGGTACCGGTCGAGCGGGGTCTTGAATCGAACGGGAATCTCATAAAGCTGATACGCATGAACTCCTTGGTACTAGTAATTTCCTATAGGCACGTACACCCAGCTGCTTCGCCCACATCGACACAGATCGGCAGTCAATCACCAGCACCCATTGCGACGATCACGAGCGCAAGGTGCCTCCTCGCAAGACCACCTAGTCCTACCCAATCACTTTAGTACGCTGGTCAGCATGGATTAAGCAAGGAACTGTTATGAAAGATCAGGCAGTTGGAACAATCATCTCTTTGCAAGTTGGGCAACCACAGACCGTAGGGAGCAGAGAATCGTCCGATCGCTTCGATGAGGTTTGGACAACCGGTTTTTTCAAGCTTCCTATCACCGACCCAGTCTGGCTTGGTACAACAAACCTGAACGGAGATGGCCAGGCCGATTTAAAGAATCACGGTGGCCCTGAAAAGGCCGTGAACGTCTATCCCGTCGAACATTACCCCTATTGGCAACAGGTGCTGGAAGCAACCGAATTCCCTTTCGGATCGTTTGGGGAAAATTTCACCACAGAAGGGCTGCTTGAGACTGAGGTCTGCCTTGGTGATATTTTCGAGACCGGAGAGGCGCTCGTTCAGGTCTCACAGCCACGGCAGCCCTGCTGGAAATTAGCACGGCGCTGGCGCAGAAAGGACCTGGCCCTCCTTGTACAAGAGAGCGGACGGACTGGCTGGTATTTCCGGGTCATCAAAGAGGGAACGGTTCAGGCTGGGTCACGCCTGATACTTGTGGAACGTCCCTGCCCAGAATGGACAGTGGCCTACGCAAACGACGTGATGCATCGACGGACAGATGATATGCAAGCCGCTCAGAGCCTCGCAGTGTGTCCGGCCCTTGCAGTCCGATGGCGTGAGACACTGAACAAGCGGGTTGAGACGAAGACGGTCGGGTCAACCACGGCAAGGCTGTATGGACCCAACCTCTAACACGCGCACAAAGTAGATTGGCCTGCAACCGCTCTACAACGAGTCAGCCTGCGTTACCGAATCTGTCTATGTTATAGTTCCGTGCCATCTTAAAAGGCTTACTGCATGAACGGCTCGACGCGCAGCTGCTCCCCATCCATTGTTGTGATCATTCTCCTGGGAATCATCTTCCCTCTGCTTCCCTTGGGGAGCCGAGGTTACGCGCAATCGGAGGAAGACCAGCGCGCATGGTCTGATGCACTCGCTGGCCTGTCGAGCGAACGGATGCTCGCCGACGTGCGCACGTTAAGCAGTCCGGCGTTCAACGGACGGCAAGCCGGATCCGCCGATGACCTGCGATCCGCACAATGGGTTGCACAGGAATTGACTGCGGCAGGGGTACAACTCCCGCTCATTGACAACAAGGGAATCGCCTTCCCTTCTCCCGGAGCCGGCAAGGAAGAGCCCGTTGGCATCATGGCCTCGATGATCTCCACACCACTCGTCGAACCAGACCCGGTCGTTCGCACCGGCGCAGCGGACCAGTTGGTCACAGCGCAGCTGGGTAGAGACTACCTCCCGGTCTTTGACTCCCCCTCTGCCGATCTCCAGGGTCAGGTCGTCTTCGTCGGTTACGGCATTGTCGATCCGGCTCAGGGAATCGACGATTACGCCGGCGTCGATGTGAAGAACTGCATCGTGCTCTTCCTGCGCGGCAAACCGGATCACTACCCAAGCCCTGTCAGCCACGCCGACAAGGTCCGCGTCGCACGAGATCGAGGAGCCGTAGCCTATCTGACCGCAACAGGGCCCATTATCAGCCCATATGAAATTCGCCGCGGCGCCACGGGAAGACCCAGCGCATTGTATGGGCAGCTCTCCCCTGACCAAGCCCTCCCTGGCGCGTGGATCAGCACGAAATTGGCGGAGACGCTCCTCGCCGGAAGCGGAGACGAGTCCAATCCTGATAACCGCCTTCGCACCCTCCAAGAACTACTCAATAACGCCCCAGCAGCGCAATCGCGCCTCGTCAATCGATATGCATCTCTCCATTGGAAAACCACGATAGCGGATGGCTTGCTGACGAACGTGGTCGGGATGATTCCTGGCACAGGGCCGGATACCATCGTCATCGGCGCCCATCGCGACCATTTCGGACGTCCAGCGGGCCTCTGGTTTCCTGGCGCTGACGACAATGCATCTGGAACGGCCGTACTCCTGGAGGTCGGACGGGCCCTTGGGAAACTGGGCCTACGTCCTCAACGGTCGATCCTCTTTCTCTCATTTAGTGGACATGAGAGAGATTCGCTCGGGTCACGCCACTATACAGCGAGACCTGCCATCCCCCTCGGCTCAACGAAAGCCATGCTCAACATTGACCATGTTGGAGCGGGAGACGGAGTGTTAATCCTCCGTGTCACAGAGCTTACAAAATCCACATTGAAGGAAGCAGGGTACGTAGTGGGTTTGGTACGCAAGCTTGACTATTACGGATTCTTGCCAGGCGGGGACGACGAACCGTTCAAAGAAACAGGAATTCCAACCGTCAGCATCGCAAGCGGCGGGATCCACCCGCACATGCATCAGCCTACCGACACCGCTGACACGATCAATCCAGAAATTTTGCGAAACATAGCCCGGTATGTCCTCGCACTCACCTGGCAACTGGCGAATACTCAATAGAAGAATGTGCGCTAGGCTCGGGCTAGAGAGCCGGCCTATGCTCAGCTCTTCACATGGCGTTCAGATCGTGCTGCGGAACCTTGCTAAGGTACGCTCGGATCAATGGCGCATATGAGCCCGTGAGGAATCCGGAAGCAGACGGAACGACCTCAGCATTTTTCCGCCCTTGGCGCCATAAGGGACAAGGCCATACACATACCGATCGGTCGCGAGATAGACGAACTCGTTAGGCGCAGGTTGCTGTCTGAGGGTAACTCTCAACCCTTCCTTCACGCCTGTCAGTCGAACCGAAGAAATCTCGCTGCCGGGAGGCAGCAGTCCGTATGAGTCGAGCCAATCGTATAGCGAGCGTTCCGGCGATTGTGCGAACACGTTGATAGTCAATCCCGGAGATTCATGGTCTGCAACCTGGCCGACCGCGATGTCGTTTCGTTGAAAGCGTACGCGCTGGACCGCCGTCGGCTGAGTGGTGGTCTGGATGGGGCCTTCCGTGAGAAGCACGTAATCTTTTGGAGAATATTTGATGGTAAAGCCATAGGTGTGGTCAGTATGCTTCTCCCGGCTCTCCGTCTGGGCGACAGACGCCGACTCCGTCGACGACTTGCCGATTTGCCGCACCGTGCTGTCGCAACCGGCCAAGGCAACGCCTGCGACAATCATCATCGAAAACCAACCGACTCGAGACAGGATCGTACCGTTCGCCATCTGATGAGCCCCTCGTGTTTGCTGCCCCTGTGTGTGAACTCGATGAATCATCACGGCAATCTACCGATCGGCTAGCAGAGAATGACGAACAGCTGATTCGGCGCAATCCCGCGTACTTCATCTTGCACGGAGGTCGCCGAGGTTGTCAATGCATCCAGTGCGCAAACGGGACTACCGGGCCAGACCGCTGCAATGCTACACAAACCACGTGGTACTGACATTCTCAGTCAAATACGTCGAACATGGAATTGAGCCCTGCGGACTACCCTGAACACTTCTGACTTACGAAACCGGCAAGCCCGCATGTCCTTCGGGTACTCCGGTCGGCTCATGCCCGCATCATCTCAATCAAGACCAACTGGAGTCACCCGTAGAAGTATCAGAGAGCATTTCTAAATTGTGTTCGCTCAAGAAGACATCGTGCGACCGCTTGACACTAGGTAATTTGTTATGTTACATGGCCTTGCGCGTTTTGAGTGAACAGTGGCATGGTAGAGCAACTTTCCCGGCGTGTGGTTGTGCCTTGGTGGTCTCTGTTGCCATCAGCGTGGTAGGATTAAATTATTTTTTGATGTGGTGGCCTCATGGGGAACACAACTGATGTGCCCCATGCGGTAGAATGTCGTCGATATATCAGACTCACTATTTAGAAAAATAAGGAGGCAGGAATGACGGGAAGGAATTTCGGTTTGGCGATCATGATGATGGGGAGCGCTCTGATTCTGTCAGGAGGCATGGCTTTCGCTGAAGATGAGGCCCCATTGCCCCCGGTTCCAGCCGACTACGCAGACAAACATATGCCGGCTGGAGGGTGGACGGATCCTAAGGCTATCGAAGAGGGAGAGCAGATTTACAAGGGCGACGTGAATCCGAACGTCAACTGTGGCAGCTGCCATGGCAAGGACGGCACACCGGTAAAAAAAGGTGCGCGGGATATGCGCGATCCTAAAAATATCTGCCGTTGGTCCGATAGTTTCTGGTTCTGGCGGATATCGGAAGGTATCGCGAAGACGAAAATGAAAGGTTTTAAGAACAGCCTGACAGAAGAGCAGATCTGGCATGTGATGGCGTTTGAGAACATGTTCTCGAACGGGGGCAAGCCGCACGACCACTCATGTTACAAACCTTAAGCAGGCGGGTATCGACAATGCCCTGAGCCGGGGCTGAAACCATTCGGTTCGTCCCACTTCGTATGAGAGAAAAAACTATCAGGGCGGTCAAAAATCAAAGGAGGCACCATGTCTATTAGTTTTTCCCGTTATGTGCGCACCGCCGGATTGGTGGGCGCATTTATCATGACTCCATATCTCGGCATCAATGCAGGCGTGGTGTCGGCGGAGACTATTAAGGCCCAACTGGGATTTGCACCCAATGTTCCCCCTCCCATCAAACGGACCGAGCCCGCCAACATTGTAGTCAACCTGACAGCAGATGAGTGGACCGCTCCGCTAAGCGACGATAACAATTATGAGTTCTGGGGTTTTAATAAGAGCGTGCCAGGGCCCATGATCCGCGTCATGGTGGGCGATACGGTTGAAATCCGCATGAAGAACAATAAGGACAGCAAGGAATCTCACAATATCGACTTCCATGCGATCACAGGACCAGGCGGCGGAGCAAGCCTGCTCAATAGCGAGCCAGGGCAGGAGAGCGGGGGAAAGTTTAAGATGATCATCCCTGGCATCTTTTTGTATCACTGCGCCACCGCATCACCATCCATTCCTGAGCACGTTGCGAATGGCATGTACGGGACAATCATCGTTGAGCCAGCGGGTGGGCTGAAGCCTGTCGATAAAGAATTCCAGATCACGGAAAGCGAGTTTTACACGAAAGAGGGCTACTCCAAGGGCGATACTTTGGAGTTTTCGTACGAAAATGGGTTAGACGAGCGCCCCTCCCATGTCGTCTATAACGGCCATGCGAGCTCGATGGTCAAAACTCCTCTTCGAGCCAAGGCCGGAGAAACCGTTCGGATTTTCTTCACCAACCCAGGACCCAACTTTGTCGACTCTTTTCAGCTCCTCGAACAGCCGTTCGACAGAGTGTACACCGAGGGTTCTCTGAACGCACCACCGGCGGAGAATGTCAAGGTTGCCAAGGTTCCCGCAGGTGGCGCGGTCGTGGTCGAGTTTAAAGTCAAGGCGGGCACCTATACGTTAGTTGACCCAGTGAAGGATCGACAGAAACAAGGCGCCCTTGGTCTGCTGAAGGTAGACTGAAGGTAGAGGAGAGGATCCAGCCAACTAGGCCAATTACCATGGCCTGAAGGACTCTGCAGGCAGGTGATCAGGATGATGGCCGGCAGAGTCATACAAAATTAAAGGAGTCGTCATGCCCAAGAGTTTGTTGCATAACATGCGTCATGCCGGATTGATCAGCGCATTGGTCATGGCTCCGTGTCTTGCCATCAATGCAGGCGTAGTATCAGCGGAGACCATCCAGGCCCAACTCACGAAGGCACCCAATGTCCCCGCTCCGATCACGCGAACCCAGCCCGCAACCGTCGTGGTCAACCTGGAAGCGTCCGAGTGGGTGGGTCCGATTAGCGACGACAATAATTATGAGTTCTGGGGTATTAATGGAATGGTGCCAGGGCCGATGATTCGCGTCATGGTGGGCGATACGGTTGAAATCCGCTTGAAGAATAAGAGCGGCAGCAAGCAGAGCCACAATCTTGACTTCACGAAGGTCAGTGGTGGAGCAGCCTTGGTGAATGCGGAGCCCGGGAAGGAAGCTCAGATCACATTTAAGGCCGCCAACCAAGGTGTCTTTATCTATCAGTCCTCCACTGCAGCGCCATCCAACATACAACATGTTTTGAGTGGCATGCACGGCTTGATCGTCGTTGAGCCGGTTGGTGGGCTGAAGCCTGTCGAAAAAGAGTTCTATGTCATGCAGAGCGAATTCTACATGAAGGATGGCAAGAAGAACGATACCCTGGTTTATTCAGAGCAAAAGGTGAAAGAGGCGGATGCGTCTTATATCGTGCATAATGGCCATATGACCGCACTGGTCAAAGTTCCGCTCCGATCCAAAGTAGGAGAGACCACTCGATGGTTTTATGGCAATGCCGGAGTCAACTTTGATTCTTCGTGGCACGTCATTGGTGAGATGTTAGACCGGGTCTGGCCCGCAGGTAACGTGGCAAAAGCGCCACTTGAGCATATCCAAAGCACCCTGGTGACACCTGGTGAAGCAACCCTAGGAGAATTTAAAGGCGAAATGCCCGGGACGTTTGTTTCGGTTGACCACTCGCTCTTCCGCACCGAAAAAGGCGCCCTTGGCCTGCTGAAGATCGATGGTCCAACCAATCCTGCCCTGTTCAAAGGGCTGTAGTACTCTACCGGGAACGGGTCGTACCAGAGTAACGCAACACGGGGAGGGAGAGGCGCAGCCTCTCCCTCCCCGTGTTGCTGTTGGGCATCCGAGTGGCTGTGTGGATTTCTAAGCCGACTTCGAGGTAAGACGCTCTCACACCGCGGCCACCACCATCAAAGCTAGTGGAACAGATTGATTCTGCGGAAGGTATTGACAAAGCAAAGAGTCTCCTGATATTAACCATGCGCTTAATGCGTCACGGATCTGAGAAGATGTCCCATGCTGATTCTCGAATTTCAACGATCGGCAATCTGGCAGGAGGGTCGGCCATTTCCATTTCAGCGGCTTCCGAATTACGCGCAAACACTTCTCCAAACCTAAACAAGCATCCCTCGCTGTGTGGTCTGATGTCGTGGGTCACGCAGCAGTCCGGCGGTGCAACAACTTCACATACAGGAGGGTCGAGATGAAAAGCAGAAGAAGCAACTGGGTGAGCGGCATCGGGGCTGTTGGGCTGGCTGTCGGATGCCTGGCGCTGGCTGGTTTCGGCTCAGGAGCCACCCCCGCTGAAGCGGCTACGTCGGAAAACGCGCGGTTCACCGTGCTAGAGTCCATGAATAATGAGGGGGCGTTGGATAATGAGACGGGGCTGGTCTGGGAGGTAATCCCGACGAGAGCCATGACGGTTTGGAAAAGTGCCGCCGGTGTCTGCGCGAAAAAGACCGTCGGTGGCAAGAAAGACTGGCGCCTGCCCACACTCAAAGAGTTGGAGACCCTGGCGGATCACACGATCTATCCTCCCCCGGCCCTCCCAACTGGCCACCCATTCTCCAACATCGAGTTTCATGGCTATTGGACGTCGACGGAACACGAAGACTATTCGTTTAGTGCGTGGGACGTCAACTTCGACTATGGCATCATCGGCAACGATTTTAAGATCAACAAGAACTTTGTCTGGTGTGTGCGCGATAATAAGTAGACTTAGAAGTACCTCTTTAGTTCATTAAATGAGTAGGGGGTGGCGCAACCCACCCCCTACTCGATTCCCCATCTGATTCACCCACAGCGTTACTACTAAAAATCCTGTAATACTCAGGCTTCTCCCGTCGATCACTCGTGCGGTACTCGACCAGCACTCCTGTGCCTCATCAGGATGCCGTCTGTCGTTGGGGTAGTAGGCTGAGCCCTGTCCAGGTGGGGTGATGAATTGGAATTATCAAGATCTCCGTTGAAAGTTTCTGAACAACCCCATGGTAATGGTTACGCTGCCTTCTTCGTCGACGCCGGCTGCGGCTCGGTCTGTTCGGCTTCAATCCTTGCCATGCCCGGTGCAATCGCGGCATAGCCTTTCACTCTTCTGAACCGTCCAGTATCCCACGGCGGAGCCACTCAGCAACATTCAACGAACTTCAGGATAACTCCGATGAATTAGGTCCAGACCTTACCGTTGAGACGCTCGACTGGATTCTTCAACGATGAACTGATGGCCTACGAGGTGCGGTGTATCGGTGTCTGAATATTCTCTCGTACAGGCTTCGCAAGACCTAACAAGCCTTTCCAACGGCCCACCACTAAGAGATTAGCAGGCTGCGGAAAAACTCGGTGTCTCAATAAAATTCCGGCGAAGTCTGACCTACCGTACAGATGGGACAATAACCACAGGAGGCTCAAAAAGACCATCCAGCAATGCCGTGGTGAGCAAAGCGGCGAGACGTAGGCTTCGGTACATTGAGCCTCTGAGCGATGCGAGAACGCTGCTGAGTGAATTTTCCAGCATCCCGTTAAAGCCCTCAACTTGGTGCTAGGCATGTGACATATTTCAGTCCAATCAGGATAATGGCTGCCCTACCCCGTTACGTTTTGGCATGACATCGTCGTTTCAGTGTCCACCCTGCTTGCAAAATTGGCTTGATATAGCCCAAGCACTGGCTCTGTGGAAGCCCATTCCCATGCCAAGAATGGACTGTGGCCTCAGCAAATGGCGTGATGCATCCGCGACCGTCCACCTGCAAGGCCCTGAGCGGCGTGAGTATCAGCTTGTACAGCCCTTGCCGTCAGATAGTAGTAAGACACTCTGAACAAGCGGGTTGCGGCGAAGACGGTGAGGTCAACCACGGCAAGACTGTATGGACTCAACCTCTAACACGCGCACAAAGTAGAACCGCCTTGCACCTGGTTGCCCAGATGCAAGGCGGTTTCTTCATTACAACGATACGAAGACGAAGCTAATCCTTGTCGTCCTCATCATCGTCTTTCTTCTTCTTTTCAACCTTCAATACCGGCTTGTCCTGCGCCAAGCTGGCATTGAGATCGTGCTCTGGAACTTTCTTGTGCACCAAGTTCTGGTGGCAGTCGATACACGTGGCGCCTTCGGTCTGCATTTTTGCATGCGCAGCCTTGGCTGACGCACCTGGCGCTTTCACATTCTTGTGGCAGGCCCTGCACGTGAGACTGTCCCACTCTTTCAATTTCATCCTGGCCCGAAAGGCCGCCTCTGGGCGATGCTCATTGAATTTTTCCACCGTCGAGTAGTCGGTGGTGAATTCCTTAATGAGGAAGGGCAGCCCGTCAACCACGTGGGTATAGATGGCTTTATGGAAGTTGGAGAAGCCTTGTGGCACATGGCAATCTTTACAACCAGGATCCGCCCCAAGGGCCCCATAGTGAGAGGACTTCTTCAACTCCTCATACGGATAAATTTCTGAATGGCAACTAATGCAGAACTCTGTTCTTGAGACAGCGGCTTCACCCCCGAAGACCACCGCGATCAACAGGATGCCGACCACTCCCCCGACAATGAACGTACCGGCCTTCCCTGACATTATTCCTCCTCAGCCTTGTCGGCCTTCACCGCTGGCTTGGCACTCTTCTGGAATTCCTCGTGGAATTTCGGAGATGGAGGGCCAGTGAATGTTCCTTCGAGCTTGAAATGGGTGTGCATCGCCTTGTCGTCTCGCACATACTTTTCAAAATCAAACGAGTACTTCTTGTCGACAGTTGGGGTAAATGGCGTATAGGGCTTCTTCGCACCCTTCCAGGGCGACCCTTCATAGTTCAGGTGACAGGCGCTGCACTTTTCGACGAATTCAAAGTCCTGTCCAGCTTCAGCCAGAGACTCACGAGGGGTTTCCTTCTTGGACTTTTCGTAGGCCTCCCCGGCCTTCCGGTGGATCTTACGATAGTCGCTTCCGGCTCCATGGCATGATTCACAGCTTACTCCCGTCACGAACTTCTCCGGCTCTTCAACCGTGTAACCGCCCTCTTTCCCAAAGCCGGTGACGTGACAGCCCACGCAATCTTTGTCTTTGGTGTAATCCTTCTTAGGATCAAGCTTTGCCTTAACCATGGCCTCGTCTTTTTTCTTGCCTCTTGTGGCTTTGAGCGAATCCATAGCTTTGGCATGAAGGGTCTTATCCCACGACTCTCCTTCGCCCTTGTGGCAGTTATAACACTTCTTCCTACCTTCAAATGTACCTTCAGCAGAGGCGGTTCCGACTAAGACAGCGAACAACGCCGTAGCGGCGAGTGCGATTGTCATGGGATGATTCACGGTAGCTCCTTTCTCCTAATAAAAACTATTCGTGGTCCTGCGTGAGCAAGCACGTATGCATTACTCTATCGTGACCGTGGATGATTTTCAATAACCGTCTTTCTACTTCTGTCTTTCTACCACTCAAAAAATTAGTTATTCGAGGGCTGTGCAGATGGAATCTTATACACTAAATAGCCTCCCTCTTTGTAGACCATCTCGAGGGGTTTAAGTTCCAGAATCAACGAGGTCGTCATAGGCAGCATCTGTGCGAGCAGCGTCTTCACGCTCTTGTCATCCGTAAGGAAGTAGGCGCGCACGTTAGTCTCCGAGAGTCCATGCACCGTATGGGAGGTGAACTTGTTGTCCGATTGCCAACGCTTTACCATCACATTGAGCCCATGCACATCCCCACTCCCCTTTACGGTGAAGTCCTTATAGGCGACACCGATGCCATCGGGGCGCATCATCCCAAGTTTGTAGAGATCTGAGATGTGGACTACGACATAGCCTTCACGCCCGCCGGTCAATTCTCGAAGGATCGCTGCACCCTCTGTTGGCTCTGCCAATAGGGCGTCAGCAAAACGTTGAAATTTGCGCTTCTCTTCTTCGCTTGGCGAAGAGCCCCAGAAGTCGCGTTCGTATTTCGCGATGGCCTCGGTTCGCTGACGCCAGAGCGTCGGCGTGATAAGAGGTTCACTGAGATGGGAGGTGAAGACCGTCTCTGACCCGGTCAAGATTTGAATCTGGCGCGAAGTGTCCCACCAGGCCAGGATGGTTGCGTCTTTCGGCAGATTCTTGGAAATCACGGGTGCCAATATGGACAGCTCGGAGAGCTTACTGTCGACAAAGACCATTGGTTCGCCAACGTGATTTTCCCAGGCGAGCATCACGGGCTTTGTATTTCCACGGCGAGCTAGATAGGCGGAGGCTACCGGTTCCTCCATTCCTTCTATGTGAACCTCTTGTTTACTAATGCTTAGGTCAGACCATGGACCTAGCTCAAGCTTTGGAAACTTATCAACACCGCCTTCTTCCACCAAGCGATAGTGATACGGGGATGGACCTGGATCGAACCACAGAAATGCAACCCAACCAAGCAAAAGAAATCCTCCCGCCACTAGGACTATTCCTAGCAACGGGAGGACTCTACTGCTTTGCCGCGTCAGCGCTGATTCCATCGTCTGCGCGGCGTCTATTGTCACCGCTGGTTCTTCTTACGCCTGCTCCATCCGGCCAGCGCGAGGGTACCTGTCAGAAGCATACCTCCACCGAGACTGCCGAGCGTAAATTTCCCGTCAGTGGTATCAAAATCCAGCAGGCTACTCGTCTTGGCCTGCTGTTCGAGCTTAGACACGCGCTCCATCAGGACCATCCTCTCCTTCAGCTTGGTGTCTTCGTCCATGATTTCGACATAAGCCCGGTTCATGGCTGCCCAGCCGACGGTGTAGGTGTAGCCTGGATATTGGTGCGCCAGTGCTACGTGCAGTTGCACCAGGTGGTCCTCAGCCATCTCGAACAGTTTGAGCTCGATGGCTGTAGGGCTGTTGCCCTTTGACCAGTAGATCTGCCAGAACTGGTCGAACAAGGCCTTAGCCGGTGCTGGAGGCGCAGGTCGGTTGTTCTTCTGACCTGTGAGGAGTCTAGCCTCGTACTGTTTATGGACGACGTTGTGAGCCTCATCGTATTTATCAAGTCCATGAGACGTACCGTTATCCATAAACTCTAACCACGAGCGTGCAAAGGTCTCGGAGTGGCACGTGGTGCAGGTCTTAACCCATGCATCCAGGCGCTTCTGGCCCCATTCGCCAAATACAGGCTCTCTAATGCCAGGCACGAAGGGATAGTTTGCCCAACGAACCTTACGCACCGTGTTGTGGGTGAATTTTCCCTGGTACTCCATATGACAGCTCTGGCAGGTGGGGAACTTCTGTCCACCCTTCACAACTGCATCCTTGAGCTGTACATTAAAATTCCATCTAGACTTAGAAGCCTGGTAGCCCAGCCCATGCTGCGACGCATTGTAGGCTTCATAGTTGTTGTGATCGGCCCCGCTGTGACAGGTACCGCAGGCTTCTGGCTTGCGGGAGTCGGCCACCGAGAATTCGTGCCTGGTATGGCAGTTGTCGCACTTATTCTGGTTGGTGTGGCACATGGTGCAGCCGTCAGCGATTTCGCGCTGCGACATTCCGGCGTAGATGTCCGTCTCAACGTTAGCCCTATAATCCAATGCGTGTGACGGACGACCCCTTGGCCACTGGTTCTTCGGCCATAAAATCGTGTCGCGCTCTGATTCGCGCTCGGCATATTCTAGTAGATGGCAATTGCCGCAGACATCAGAGGTTGTCATCTTGATGTCCACGCGATGGTCAGCCTTATTCTTGGTATTGATCCCCACGTGGCAATCGATGCAGCTGACTTCTTTTAAGTTCTCTTTTGGACCGAGCTTACCAAGCGAGCGCAGGTTTGTCTCAACTTCTTCCAGCTTCGCCTTCTTGTAGAAGGTGTCGTCGTTCGGGGTCAGCTTGCGAATCTTGTCTAGATTGGCATGCGTGCTTCTCTTCCACATCGCCACCCAACCTGGCGATTCGTCGGTGTGGCATTTCACGCACTGCTCACGCGTCGCGACTTCCTTGACCGATGTCGGTGGCTTGTAGAACGACATTGGGTCGAAGTACTTACTCATTGCGATCGGCTCCCAATACTGGCCGTACTGCCCTTTCCCCGCGCCTCTGCCTGGATCCAGCCAGCGCTTCGTCAAGGCCTCATGAAACTCCTTGGGACTCGCGGACCGATCAATGTTCAGCGCCTCGAACGTTTCCTTCGGGACACTAGGGTACTGCGCATGCACTGGTGCGGCCAGCAGCAGGCCGCAGACAACCATGGCATACTTCGCCAAATGCTTTACGGTCACAGTAATACTCCTTCCGTATATGATGGGCAGCATGGACTGTCCTTCAAAAAATACTTCTGGACACAATACATCATGATGATGTGGTTATAGTTTTCTACTTTACGTTACTCAGAGTACCTTAAAAGAATGCGGTCGGAATATAGCTGACGTCCACCACACTGTCAAGATATTTCCCATGAAAAATCTCCAAACGAGTGTCGTGCAACTCAGCGAGAAATTTAACGGATGCTACGACCACTACGGGCGCTCTCGGTCAATAATGATAGTAATGTTTTCCGTCCCTGGCTTAATCGGCTGACTCATCCCTTCCAGATCACCACTTCCAGGCATTGCTTGTCCAGATTTCGACAATCGGGCCACGATGACCACTGTATCGATGTCCGACAGCTTTCGAGATGGCATAGGACTTGTCGAGTCATCGAGCCGGAAGGTGAAGGGTAAATCGTTCTTCGATGCCCGCACGATCGACACCGGCATTGGTGGACCGGCCACATCTTTCGCAAAAACAAAGAGTGTATCCGGAAGTGTTTTGCCGGCCAGGCTCGGCCCCAACACCACTTTTCCTGTAATCGCGCGCGACGCACCGGCCTTTTTGACCGGAGGATGATCAGACGGCATAGCCGATGAAGCCGCAGGAGCATTCGCCGCGGCCATCATTGGAGCACCACCCATCCGCCGTTTCGCGTCGTCGATAGCGGCCGAGATTTGCTCGGTAAATTCCGGTTCGGAATCGGGAGGCAAGTTCGCGCGCGCCCGTTCCCAATCTTTGACGGCAAGAACGAAATCCTTACGATTATAGGCCACGGTGCCTGCCAGCATCAGAGCCTTCACGTGATTGGGATCAACCTTCAAAGCCTTGTCGATCAACGTCTCCGGTTTGCCTTCGAGCTTGCGCCCCTGGTGAACTGCAAGCGCATCGGCATAATCAGCAAGCATATCCGCATTGTTGGGATTCAGCTTGATAGCCTTCTCGAAAGTCGGAACGGCATCAGCATACCGCTCCATGGCCATATAAGAGCGCGCCAGCATGGTCAAGCCTGTCGCATCATTGGGATTCTGCTCCAGCTTCTTTTTGAGCTTCTCGACCATCGCATTGAGCCCCTCGGTCATTTGGCGCTCATTGTCGGCACCGCCCTGAGCCGACATCGGTGACGCCGTCGGGTGCGTCATCGCGGCTGGATTGCCCAATGTCCAATAGAGCACGCCACTGGCTGCCGGAATGGCCAACACTAACGACAGTGCGACAAGCCGAATATTCACGAGCCCTCCGGACATCATCGATGATGTTTCGGTCGAACCAGTCTCCTCCAACACCCGGCGCTCTAGCTCATGTCGAGCCGTCTGATACTGGTCATCCGTCAACAGCCCGTTGGTGAGATCTTGTTCAAGCTCAGCGAATTGCTGTCGATACACCGGTAACGTTTTTTCCTGTTCATTAGTCAGTTGCGTTGGGCGCTTCAACAACGGGCGCACGATTAATCCCAGGACGGATACGGTCATGGCGGACACAATCGCCCAGAATGTCACGGTCATGATCGTTTCTCTCCTTCTGCCAAGAGTTGTTCAACTCGTCGATGTTCTTCATCCGTCACCGACACTTCGACCACCGTACGTGACCGGCGCCGCAACGTCATAACCAGCGCCGTCACCCCGATCGCCATTAAGACAAACGGGCCAAGCCACAGCAGCGTGGTCGTGGCTTTTAACGGCGGTCGATACAGCACAAAGTCTCCGTATCGCGACACAAGAAACTCGATGATCTCCGGGTCGCTCATATTCTTGGCGATCATCTCTCGAACTTCCCGACGCAGGTCTTCTGCCAGTGGAGCGCTCGAGTCGGCCAAGGTTTGATTTTGACAGACCAGACATCGCAGCTCGACGGCGAGATGCTTGAGTCGTGCCTCGGCGACGGGATCATCGGTCAATGGCCTGGCTTCCCCAGCCCACGCCGACCCGGATACACACAATATGATGAGCATCAACCATTTCATTCGGATTCAAGCTGCTTCACAAGTGGGATAATTTTTTGGGCGACCGTGTCAGGATTCAACGGCCCGATCTGCTTATAACGAATCACGCCCTGCTTGTCGATGACGTACGTTTCAGGAACTCCGTAGACTCCAAAATTGATGCCGACTCGTCCAGCCTCATCCACCCCGACAATCGGGTAGGGATTGCCCCATCGCCTGAGCCAGGTCATGGCTTCGTCCTGCTGATCCTTATAATCCATGCCATAGATCGGCACCTCACCGGACTTGGCCAGCTCCATCAACACCGGATGCTCGGTCTTACATCCGTTGCACCACGAAGCCCAAAAATTAAGCAGCCACACCTTCCCTTTCAGGTCTGCCGGAGACAACACTTTCTCACGATCATAGAGCTGCGGCTGGGAAAAATGCGGTACAGCCTTCCCCACCAACGGAGACGGAATTTCGCGCGGGTTGAGCGTGAGTCCGATGCCCAGAAAACCAACGACCACGACAAAGATAGACAACGGCAGAAGAAACCGATTCATGCCACTTTTCGCCTAGCCGTTCGCGTGGGTACAGGCACAACCGGTTCTTGCTTGCGCCATGCCAATCGATACCGGCGATCACTGATGGCCAGTGCGCCGCCCAACGCCATGATAAAACACCCGCCCCAGATCCAATCGATAAACGGCTTATGATAGAGCCTCACACTCCAAGCCCCGTCGTCGATCGGCTCTCCCAATGACACGTAGAGGTCACGCAAGAACCCCGGATCAATGGCCGCTTCGGTCATGATTTGATTCTGAACGGGATACCGTCGTTTCTCCGGGTACAGAACCGTCGTTTCACGGCCATCATAGCTCACACGGAACGTCCCACGAGCTGCCGTATAATTTGGCCCAACCACATCCTGAGTCCCATCGAATCGGAACGTATAGTCGCCAATACTTGCCGTCTCACCCACATTCATCCGCACATCCTTCTCAGATTCGAAGCCTTTCACCATCGTCACGCCGACGATAAAGACCGCAATCCCACAGTGCGCTACGAGCATCCCCCAGTATGATCTGGGCACCGAAGCCAAACGTTCGACGAGACTATTCCCGTTCACATGCGCCAACCGTTCACGCAGCCCAATCGCGGACGTCGTCACAATCCAAATCGCCAACAAGAGGCCGAGGCTCAGCAGGGGCGTCCAGTTCCCCAGGACTATCGGTAACGTGAGTGCAGAAACAAGACTGACCCCGAATGCCCACTTCAACCGCTTCGCCAAATCAGGCACACTCGCCTTCTTCCATTGAGCCAGCGGGCCGATTCCCATTAAAAATATGGCCGGAACCATTAATGGCACGAAGACGGAATCGAAGTACGGAGGTCCGACAGAAATTTTCCCGAGATCCAACGCGTCTAAAAACAAAGGGTAGAGTGTGCCTAACAGCACCGAGCCCATCGCGGCAACCAATAACACGTTGTTGGCTAACAGCATGCCTTCTCTCGACAACATCGCGAAGCTGCCACCCAACCCAACTTTTGGAGCGCGCCACGCATACAAGGCCAACGACCCACCGATGACGATCGCCAAAAAGACTAGGATGAAGAGACCTCGCTTCGGATCGGTGGCAAACGCATGCACGGAGGTCAACACACCCGAACGGACAAGAAACGTCCCAAGGAGACTCAATGAAAAGGCCATGATGGCGAGCAAGACCGTCCACACCTTGAACCCGCCACGTTTATCGGTCACAGCCAATGAATGCACCAACGCGGTTCCAGCTAACCACGGCATAAACGAGGCGTTTTCAACCGGATCCCAGAACCACCACCCACCCCATCCGAGTTCGTAGTAGGCCCAGCCGCTTCCCATCGCAATACCGACCGTCAAAAAACACCAGGCAACCGTCGTCCAGGGGCGAGACCAACGGGCCCAGGCTGCATCAAGGTTCCCTCCCAACAACGCCGCGATGGCAAACGCGAAGGCAACCGAGAAACCGACATAGCCCATATAGAGCATCGGCGGATGGATCACCATGCCAGGGTCTTGCAAGAGCGGATTCAGATCACGCCCATCGGGAGCCGCAGGAATCAGCCGTTCGAACGGATTGGACACGCTCAACATGAACAGGAGGAACCCCACGCTCACCAAACCCATAACCCCAAGAATCCGGGAACGTGTGGCTTCTGGAAGATGGGAAGAGAAGAGCGTGACCGCAAACATCCAGATGGTCAGGATGAAGGTCCACAAGAGCAGGGATCCTTCATGCGCACCCCAGATGGCAGCCAGACGATAGTGAAGGGGCAATTGCGAGTTGGAAGTCGCCGCGACATACAACACGGAAAAATCCTTGTCTGCGAAGGCATAGGCCAGGCAGCCGAACGCAGTGAGGACCAAGAGGAATTGGGTGCGCGCCGCCGGCTTCGCCACAGACATCAGCGCGGAGTTGCCGACCGCCGCACCGTAGATCGGGAGAATCCCCTGTACAAGCGCGACGCAGAGCGCGAGAATCAAGGCAAAATGACCGATTTCTGGAATCATAGCGACCCTTTTCTACCATCAGGAACAACAAGTGATTTGCTTTGCTGGGCACCGGAGGCCTTAGCCTTCGCCAGCGCATCCGCCACTTCTGGGGGCATGTAATTTTCATCGTGTTTTGCGAGGACTTCGCTGGCGACAAACGTGCCGTCGACACCCAATTGCCCTTGCGCAACGGCTCCCTTCCCTTCCTTGAATAGGTCGGGGAGAATCCCTTTGTACGTGACCGACACGCGCTTCGCGGTATCGGTCACGGTAAAATGGACGGTCAACCCATCATTCTCACGAACGAGGCTGCCGTCTTCAACCATCCCACCGATCCGGAAGCTACGCCCGTGCGGGGCTTCTCCGCTGACGACTTGCGTGGGGGTGAAAAAGAACACGAGATTGCTCTGGAAGGCGTTTAAGATCAGCACGGTCGCCACACCCAAGACAACCAACCCCAGACCAATAAAGGCAAAACGTTTATGCCGTGGTTTCATCGGTGTCTCCTAATAACCCGGCGCGCTGTTCGGCGCGCGCCGCAGCCCGTCGGCGCCACAAAGCCAGCACTTCCCACCCCATACAGAGCGCCGTGGCGATAAACGAGGTCCACACATACAGCCCATATCCGCCCATCGCAAAAAATTCAGACGCGCTCCCCCACTGCATCAGCGAACCTCCGCCACTTCCTGACTCACCGCCGGTTTCTCATCCCAGACCGGTAGCGAGTCCCGCTCGACCACGATGCATCGCACGCGGGCGAGAACGACGGCAATGCTATAGAGCCAGAACGCGACCGTCATGATGAGCATCGCCATCAACATGGTCGCCGCCATTTTCGACCCCGTCGACATGCTGACTGAGGCGCCTTGGTGCAAGGTGTTCCACCATTGTACCGAAAAATAGATGATCGGCACATTGACGACTCCGACCAACGAAAAGACCGCACTTGACCGGTCGGCGCGACGCATGTCATCGATCGACGTCCGCAAGAGCATGACCCCCGCATACTGGAATAAGAGGATAAGCTCCGAGGTCAGTCTGGCATCCCACACCCACCAGGCACCCCATGTCGGTTTCCCCCACATCGCTCCAGTCAGCAACGCCAAGAACGTAAACATGGCTCCAGTAGGCGCAATCGCCTGCGCCATCATAAAAGACAATCGGGCATTGAGTCCCATTCCAATACCGGCCCAGACAGCCATGACCACATAGAGAAACATGGACATCCAGGCTGCGGGAACGTGAACAAAGATGATCCGGTACGATTCTCCCTGCTGAAAATCAGTCGGCGCAACGAAGAACCCCATATAGAGCCCGACCCCCATTAGCGCCACCGCAATAACCGCGAACCAGGGGATCAGTCGACCTGCTAGGGGATAAAAGGCTTGTGGTGCCGAATACTTCGACCAATTCACGGTGATGAGATCCTTCTATTCCAACGCAATACGTATCGCCGCTGCCGTGGCCCAGGGCGCCAGAAAGAGCGAGAGCACCAGACTGGCCCCAAGGAGCGACAGATTTGCTTCGCCGCCGACTCCAGCCATACTACCGGTGACAGCGCCGGCCCCAAAGATCAATACTGGAACATAGAGTGGAAGCACCAGGAGGGCAACCAGTAGACCACTCCCCCGCACGCCAAGGACCAACGCGGCACCGATCGCACCAATCATACTCAACGTCGGCGTCCCAAGCAAGAGCGACAACGCCAACACTCCCAGGGGTTCTCCATCCAAGCCGAATTGGAGGCCGAGGAGCGGCGAGAGCAGTACCACGGGTAACCCGGAAATCAGCCAATGCGCGAAAACCTTTCCGGCCACCAGGACCGCCAAAGGCTGGGGAACCAAGACCATCTGTTCGAGGG
This sequence comes from Nitrospira sp., assembly GCA_005116745.1. Taxonomy (NCBI): domain Bacteria; kingdom Pseudomonadati; phylum Nitrospirota; class Nitrospiria; order Nitrospirales; family Nitrospiraceae; genus Nitrospira; species Nitrospira sp. The sequence goes on from SWDS01000008.1 coordinate 73,426, forward strand.
ACCCGTCCACATAATCCGCTGTAAATACTCGTGAAAGCGACAATAAACAAGCCAACAAGGCCGCGACCCACAGCACGCCGGGGCCGATCGTTTTCAACACCGCCGGCTCCGGACCGACGCCCAGGGGAAAGAGGCTGGCCACGATAACGAGAAAGAACACCGACATCGCCGCATCTGAACGACGCCGCATCGCAAGCAAGAGATCCCGCTTGACGATGCCACTGACGGCCTCCCACATACTGGAGCGGTTCATCCAACCAGCCTCAGGTGTTGCAGCCGCTCTGCGGGAAGCGCGACCTCTTGGTGCGTGACCAAGACCGCCAGTCCTCCACGTTGCACATGCGCAAGCAGCCGCTGCGTCACCACATTCGTCGAGGCCGCGTCGAGAGACGTGAACGGTTCATCCAACAGCCACAGGGGGCGCGTGGAGAGCCAGAGCCGCGCCAGGGTGACACGGCGCTTCTGGCCTTGCGAGAGCACCTTGGACGGCAAATGATGAATGGGGCGCTTCAGCCCGATCGCCTCCAAGGCTTCCTTTGCTCCGTTGTTGGAACAAGGTTCCCCGGCCAGAGACGTGGCACTCATCAGATTTTCCAACGGAGTCAGATCGTCCTTGATCCCGTTCAGATGCCCAAGATACGTCAGTTGCCCCGCATAGAGTTCTTTGAGTTGATGGATATCCTGACCATCCCAGAGAACTGAACCTTCCTCCGGGGGCAATAGGCTGGAGAAAATCCGAAGCAGGCTTGTTTTTCCACTGCCGTTCTCACCCACCACAGCCAACAGGGTTCCCGGCTCAACCTTGACATTGAGATCTGAAAACAGCCGACGTTCACCTCGACGGCAACTGAGTCCAACAGCTTGCAACATAAGGGCTACTCAACAGGAAAAGATCGAGAGTAAGGGAACAGAGCGTGGAAAAACAAGGGGCACAAAGCTCAGCTTGCACTCGGTATGATTGGCCTAGTAACTTGTGCCCGTCCTAGCAGCTGGAGCAGCTGCCAGGGTGAATACTGTGGGATCTCTATCGCTAAAGGAGCTGGATCATGAGCCAACTGGTGTGTATCGCTTTTAAGGACTCGAGCACGGCCGATCGGGTGCTGAACGAACTTCGGGCCATGGAAACTGACTATATCCTCGACCTGGAAGACGCGGTCATCGTCGTCCGCGATTTGGATGGGAAAGTCCATCTGAAGCAGTGTGTCGATGTGTTCGGCGGTGCGACCACACATGGTGTGTCGCTCGGCGTGTTGTGGGGAGGGCTGATGGGGTTGCTCTTTATGAACCCCTTGGCTGGCCTGATCGGCAGCCTCGCCGGCGGGGCGGGGGCCGGAGCCGTGACCACTGCAGCCAGTGAGTTTGGGTTATTGAGCGACTATGGGATTCCGGATAATTTCATCAAGGAATTGGGCAGCACGATCAAACGGGGCACCTCAGCCATCTTCTTGTTGATTCGCAGCGTTGACGAAGACAAGGTGCTGGCCAGGATTTCACCACACGAAGGAACGATTCTCAAGACGTCACTCAGTAAGGAGCATGAGGAGAAACTCCGGACGGCCCTCACACACGAACACAAACAAAAGATAGCCAAAGCCTAATAGTGCATCCCAGAATGACGTTCGTCCTTAGCGCGCAGGCTCGGGACGAACGTCAGGGACGCGACCTATCTTGACATTCAGCCCTTCTGCTTCCCATCCAACAGACAACTGACGTTCATATCCCCCATGACGTTGATCGCCGTGCGGCAGCGATCGAGAAACCAATCCACGGTCAATAAAACTGGGATGTATTGCACAGGCAGTCCGACAGCAGTAAAGACCATGGTCATCGTCACCAGACCAGCTTCTGGAATACCGGCGGCGCCGACCGAAGCAACAATGCTCGTCAGCACGACCAGCAGTTGCTGCTGGAAGCTCAGGTCCATCCCGATCATTTGCGCGATGAAGAGCGCCGCCATTGCCTCGTACAGTGCGGTGCCATCATTGTTAAAATTTGCGCCGACCAGTGCTCCCATGCTGGCGGACTGCTCGCGCAATCCCACGCGCTCCTTGAGCGCCGCGTAGGTCACCGGCATCGTGGCCGTTGAGCTGGCCGTCGAGAAGGCCATGACCAGTGCATCGCGGCCGCCGCGAATGAGATCCGCCGGACGCACCCACGAACCAAATCGGATACGGAGGAGGTAATACCCCGCCTGAATTGCGAGCGCGAGCAACACGCTTACCACAAAGATCCCAAGCGCCTTGAACGGAGCGAAGCCTTCCGTCCCCACGATACTCGCGACAATGCCAAAGACCGCCAACGGCACAACCGCGATAATCCAGTGCAAAATCTTGATGAGCGATTCCAGGAAGAGCTCGACGAGATGTCCGACCGTTCCAAGCGACCGTTCACGTTCTTTGCGGAGGGCCATGCCAAACGCCACGGCGATGAAGATGACACCGATCACCTTTCCATCGTCACCGAGTGGCCCCAGCAGACTCTTGGGCACATTCTCAAGAAAGAGAGCGAGCGGATTGGCGGATTTTGCCGTTTCGTCGTGCGGAGCTGGTGGCGTCAGTCCCGCCCCTTGTCCTGGCTGAATCACGTTTGCGACGGTTAGACCAACCGTGATCGCAACCAACGTGTTGAGCAGCAACAACCGTGGCAGCCGCGCCGCAAGTGGCCCACCGAGCTGCGTCGTCATGAACGTGTGCACAATCGCCGCGAGGATCAGCGCGGGCGCGAGAGCCCCGAGGAGTCGCAACACGAGCTTCCCCGGAACCGCGAGGACCGCCGCCTCGCTTCCCAGCAGAAACCCCACCATGACGCCGAGGACCAAAGCAATTCCAATACGCGCATAGAGCGGGACATTCTGCCACCGCGCAATCAGGCCTGTATTCGGCGTAGCAGTCGTTGCGTGATCTGAGGCCTTGTCGTCCACCAGCTGAGACTCCTATTTTGCCCTACTCACTGTTCTCCAGTGGGAAGTGATTGCCGAATGTACCACGAAGAAGACTCTTGCTGGGTCAGATGATCGGTGTGAGGGGAAACAAAACGATGGGATCACCTCAAACTGACCCCGCTTTCGTTTCTCCCTAAATTGTCTTGAGCCCTACCCGCAAGATCGCTTACCCTACATACGATCTAAGCCTGATTGATATCAGGCCTATCGCAGTCATACACAAAAGAAAGGACAGCTCATGCGCGTTATTGTTTCCTGTTTGGCAACCCTACTCTGCCTTGGAACCGCTGGGGCATTCGCGGCAGCCCCAGAGCTCAGGACCGAGGAACAAAAAACACTCTATGCGTTAGGATTGGCCATCAACCAATCGCTCAGCAATTTCACCTTGAACGAAGCTGAATTTGAAATCGTGAAGTCCGGCCTCATCGATGGGTTCTCAAAACAGCCCCCCAAGGTAGACCTCAAAGCGTTTGGCATGAAGATTTCAGAACTGCAACAGACCCGCGCTGCGGTTCTTGCAGAAGCGGAAAAGAAAGCAGGAGCCGCGTTCCTTGCGAAAGCCGCAGCAGAATCCGGCGCCAAGAAAACCGAGTCCGGCGCGATTCTCAAGACCATCAAGGAAGGGACCGGCGCCACGCCGAAAATTATCGATATGGTCAAGGTGCACTATCAAGGAACCCTGATCGATGGAACAGTGTTCGATAGTACCACCACCCAGAGCGAGCCGGTCATGTTGAGAGTGAATGAAATGAGCAAGTGTTGGGTGGAAGGGATCCAGCAAATAAAAGTCGGCAGCAAGAGTAAGTTGGTCTGCCCATCGAGTCTTGGTTATCGCGACAAGGGCTTGCCCCCGCTTATCAAGCCCGGCGCCACGTTAGTATTCGAGATCGAACTTTTCGAAATCATTGCTCCCAAGTAGCTGCACGCAACACGTTCGCACGAGGGCGAGCGGGAGCATATCCCGCTCGCCCTCGCGTTCTTTCCCTCAAGAGTCACCATGATGGTCACCTAATAGTCAACTCATAGGTGACCCCACTCTACTAGCCCCGACCTCTGCCTCTTGTCGCTCAGTATGAGTGCACACCACATTTGCTCTTGACGGCAACCGGCTCTCAGCGTAGCCTCCCGCGGGCTTTCATCAGAAGGAGAATTTGACGGTGGGAGAATGGCGCTATCGCCTCATTGCGGGTATCGGTTTCGTCACGATCGCATGGCTGGCCTGGGTCACAGGGACGCGCACTCGGCCGAACTGGAGGACCATTGGGGGCAGCGCGGCGTTGGCCTGGGGGCTCGGCATCGTGTCCTTTTGGTTTCCAGGCTCCCGCTGGCTCTGGAGCATGATCAACGATCTGGTGGTCGCCGTGCTCACCGCCTCCCAGAAAGGCACGATGTTTCTTCTTGGGCCCCTCGCACTTGGTCCTGGCCAGACGTTGCCGGATGGGACAGTTTCGATCGGGTTCATCTTGGCGGCGCAAGCGCTGCCGGCAGTCGTGTTCTTTGCCGCCTTGATGGCGGGTCTCTACTATCTGGGCGCCATGCAAGCGATCGTGGGATTGTTTGCCCGGCTCTTTTGCCGGACCATGGGCTTATCGGGAGCCGAGTCGCTCTCCGGCGCCGCGAATATCTTCGTCGGGATCGAGGCAGGCTTGATTATCCGTCCCTACCTCGCAGCCATGACGCAGTCGGAACTGCTCTTGATACTGACATGCATGATGGCAACCGTGGCGAGCACCGTCATGGGCATCTACGTGTCGGCGCTACAACATGCGGTACCTCAAATCGCAGGGCATTTGATTTCCGCATCAATTATTTCGATTCCTTGTGCGGTGCTCATCAGCAAGCTTGCATTTCCCGAAGATGGACAGCCTGTGACACTGAGCGGCGTGCCCTCTGACCCTACCGGCCGGACCTCATCGCCCTCTTCCGACAGTGACGCGAATTCGCCGCCCTCCAACCTCATTGTCGCGTTGATCGATGGTGCAGGACAGGGAATAAAAATGGCGGTCGGCATTGCCGCCTTACTGATCGTGTTTCTTGGATTGGAAGCGTTGGTAGATGTGGCGCTGGCACAGCTTCCAGCGATCGGTGGCGTGCCGCTCTCCATGACGCGAATCCTCGCCTGGCTGACCTGGCCGTTCGCCGTGCTCCTCGGTCTCCGGCCTGAGGAATGGCAGATCGGCGCGGACTTGCTGGGGTCGCGGTTTATCGAGACGGAAGTTGCGGCCTATTTCAAGTTGGCTGCCGCGCAAGCCGCGTCTCCACCGCCGCTCTCACCACGGTCCCTCACGACCATGACCTATGCCCTCTGCGGATTCGTACATGTGGCAAGCATGGGCATCTTTGTCGGCGGCATCTCCGCTTTGATACCGCATCGGGCAAAAGATATCTCGCTCCTAGGACTGCGTGCGTTGTGGACCGCCTATTTGACGACGTTACTAACCGGCTGTATTGCGGGAGTCCTCTCCTCTTCGTAGAACAAATCGGTGCTCACCGAACCCCTTTCTCCAACAGCGGAAAACGAACAACAGTATCCGACCCCTTATATTCTTTCAGCCTACCCATGCGAAACCCAGACACGCCCATTTTTGTATTGATTTCAATATCAGACTGTCAGTATGTTATTGACAAGTGGCTGGGAAACCGCACGGGCATGTTACCTTGAGCCCAACGCTGGTTCTACCCTGTCGCAGATACGTAATCTTATCCCAACCCATTACAACCGAGAGGAAACCATTATGAAAAGCAAAGCGATTTTCTATCACGCGGGATGCCCTGTGTGCGTCGCAGCCGAGCAAAGCGTTGCCACCGCTCTGGATCCGTCGAAATATGACGTGGAACACGTCCATCTCGGCACAAGCAAAGAGCGCGTGAAAGAAGCCGAAGCTGCCGGTGTCAAGTCGGTTCCGGCTCTGGTGATGAATGGAGCGGCGTTTCACATTAACTTCGGCGCCGGCATTGAGGCATTGAGGTAACCAGTTCTGCTAGCTAGCGGCACTAAGAGTAAGGGGCGTGCCTAACGGTACGCCCCTTTTTTTTTGCGCCAAACGGGCGCGCTTAGCCCTCGAGGTGCGAACGTTGCATGCACTGTTGACTGCGGGGCAACGTTCGAGTCACTTTGCCACCTGTGAGATTGCCGCCTCGGGGGGTTCGGCCTGAACAATGCCAAGCATTTCGATTCCGCGCCTAGCGATGAGGGTCCGTACTTGACTGTGCACCCCACTCACGTGACGACAGGATGCACGAATGCAATCCTCATGGGTCATGACTTGAGCTCACCTCTCAGGCACGCCGATCAACCTCGCCACCTTGGGAACAGGAAGTGCAAAATCAAGAACCGACCCCATTCTTCGGATCCTCATCGGATGTTGAACCAAAAAAAGGTGTGGCGATGACTACTTCATCTCAACAGGTGGCGCAATCGGCTTTTCATCATTGATTCCCACCCCATTCTTCTTCGGAGCAGGTTTGGATTGGCAACTTTTTACGAAATCTTCTGACTTCGCTCCTTTCTTCTTACCTCCAACACCACCATTGCCAATACAGCTCTATACATGAGTAGAGCTTAATGCATCTAGCTTGAAGATCTGTACGTCCCTAAACTAACGAGTTATTTCTTTGCTCCTTTTCCGGCGCTACCATCCCCTCCGCGCTTGAGTACGACCAGTTCCACGAAATGTGCCTGAAGAGCCTGAGAACTGAAGCCCCATCGGGGGAGATCAGTAGTTCCGAGGAGAAACAGTGAATCCATTTAGATACTCCCTGAATCGAAAAAGATTCACCCGGCAGGCTTCTATTTCTTCGGTAACAACACAATGTTTGGGAATTTACGTAGTTCTTGTGAACTCATCGTTGGTCCGTTCCTTGCTGAAAGGAACTCACATGAGGTTACACAGTTTCCTAATCGACTACCATCATGATCGATTGGACTTGTTCCAGTGCACATCTGGATTTCAGCGACGCTGATTGACGTCATATGACTTTCACCTTGAGGGGTGTTCGATGCGCAGCTCACTGTGGTTGGACGTTGGTGGTTGGTTGCTCTTATTGCTCACAGTCACGCTGACAGCCCGGTGAATTTCGGTGCTACACAACGCAGAAACGGGCAAGGTGATAAGTCAATAGTCATGCCGAACACCAAGTTCTTTGGATATACAGTCAGGTCAATTGTCGTGAGTGACAAACAAAGGAGTCGCAACATGGGGGATGATGGCAATCGTTGGGTACTGAAACTGGTCTGCCTCGCACTAGCAGTTACCGCCACAGGATGCACCACCCCAGTGATTCTTCAACAGAGAGTGGTTGAAGTAGAGAAGATCGTCCTTAAAGACACCGCAGGCAATATTCGTTTTGAAGTTACCGTTAAGGAAGACGGCAGTCTTGTGCAAACGCTTCGAGACAAAAAAGGAAATGAACGAATCGCTCTCATGGTTGATGCAGAAGGGGTAGCCAGACAGAGTTTATTTGGTGAGGATGGACAAAAGCGAGTGCATAGCTATGTTTTCCCTACTGACCATCCTCAATCCGCAGGAATGGCTGGGACAGACATTCTGAATAGAGAAGGCAAGATAGCACTTGAGTCCTATATCGATAGCGAACGGGTGACACGGCACATACTTCATGACGAGAATGAGAAAAGCGGTGTGCTTAGCTATGTTTTCCCAGCTGACCATCCCAAACTTCCAGGATGGACCGGGGCAGACATTCTAAATAAAGAAGGCAAGACTGCACTTCGGTCTGTTATTGATTCTCAACGAGTGGCACGACACCAATTGTTTAACGAAAATGGGGCAATCCGGATAGGGAGTTATGTCAACCCAACTGATCATCCCAAGATGGCAGAATTAGCAGGGACAGAATGGATAAACGGTAATAGTGGAGCATGGATGCGCATAAACACAGCTAAAGATGGGGGGGCCTATCATGAGTTTATGGACAAAGACAATAAAGAGCGCTTCTCGATGAACCTTTTCAACAGCGGGAGAGTTAACCAGCTTTTCAGCGACAGGAATGGCAAAGAGAGAATCTCACTGAATGTTTACACTGGTGGCCTGGCTAATCAACTTTTCTTAGACGCAACAGGCGTCACGCGATCTATTACCTACACGAACCAAGATGGGTATGCTGGGTTTGATTTGCTGGACTCGAAAGAAAATAGTCGGTTTCAGGCTATGACACTGCCAAACGGGAAGGTTGCCCAGAGTTTTATGGACAGAGAGAAAAATGTAAAAGCGTCAACGACGGTAACCAATGATGGCCAAGTCACTCACTATGTAGAGAAGGGTGCTCTAGAGACAATTTGGGATAATAGAGGCTGGATCATGTTGGGCATTGAGGCACTACGCAGCTATAACAACAAGTAGCGAGTGAGTCATACGGCAGTTCCTAATCTTAACAAAACTGCCACATGTCGAAGAAATTCAGGCTCAGATCTTGTATCGTGCATGTCTAGACAATACGGTTGGGCATGAGTAACGACCTGTGAAGTATAAGAACCACTCACGCCGCCGGACGAACCTTGACGGTCAGACGAACCGTCGCACCAAGGCGAGCGAGCATATCGATGAGCGCATCGGTGCTGAAGAGGTCGATACGCCCGCGGAGGAGATCACTGACGCGCGGTTGCGTCACGCCCAGAGCCTTGGCGGCTGTTCTTTGTTGAGGCCGCGAGCCGCGATAGGTTTCTGGATGTGATTCGTGAGCCCTATGCCGCGGGGGCCGCTGCTTTTTCCAATAATTCGTGGATGAGCGTCTGATAGGGCTTTCTGCGTTTGGCAGCCATTTTTCGCAACTGACTCAAGAGCCGTGGTGAAAGGCGGATGGCAATCAGCTGTTTCGCCATTCCGCTGGACGGTCGTCCTACCCGGCGCGCACGTCGAAGCTCCTCGGGCGTAGAATCCGGGATATCCGAGAAATCAATCTGTGCGTCGGGTATAGGCTTGGCGTTCCCGCCGACTCGCCGGCCGCGCGCTGATGATTCGGAACGTTTCTTTTTCATACTTCACCCCTCGTACGGTATACACCACGAGTAACAGCCGTTCGCTCACCGATCGACCGAGTCGTTTGAACCGGTGCTCTTGAGATGAATGTGCGGGGTCGTCCCAGTCGAGCCCGTTGCCATCGCCAAAGACAGTTGCCGCTTCTTCGAACGACACGCCATGCTTTTCAAAATTGGCGATCGCCTTCGGAACGTCCCAAGTAAACACCCAACTGTATATACAGTAATTGACATCTCATTACAATACAATCCACCTCACGTTACTACCTCCCCTGAGCACGAACCAAACTATCCCGCCGCTTTTGTCGTGCGCCAGGCAACTACGGCAACGCTGAGGAGCAGGAGCGAGGCCAAGATGGGTATTGACGTATGTTTATGCCATTTCACGTCTGTCATGTTATGTTTTGCGACGTGCTTTGCGTATTGGGGGTGAACCATGACTGTTTCTTGTGTTGTCATGAGCCTTCTTGGAGTGCTCGCTAGCACGGACGCGGTTTCATTTTTGCACCAGCTACAGCCAGCGCCACGCGGGATTGAGACGAAAATCGCAGCCGATCTTGATCAGAATAAGCCACTTGAAGTGCGCAGGACAAAGTCAGGACTCCGCTATTTTCTAGCCCCGCCTGCCCGATGCAGCTGTAATCTGCAAACACGTTACGTATGCAGTCAAGACTTTGTCGGCGAGTTACAGGCAGCACAAGAACGACAATCCACGCCTGAGCACTGTCCACCTCATGCTGGTTGTAGACCAGGAGAAACTCTGATCCACATCGAGTGCCCCAAGCCCTAGAATCTGTTGAGAGGACACTTAGGAGTCGAGAGCCTTTTCCACTCGTTACACATCTCAAGCAACTCCTCACCGGACCGTACGATTGGACTTAGGTTTTTTGTGCAAGGCGGTATCGAGACGACATGAGACGACACGTCCGCATGCCTCAGGATGCCTTTATTCATGATCAGACAAATCGCTCACGTTCCGCCTGAGTTGGAACGCGACAGGTGGCCGATCGGCCCATCCACCGGTTCCTGTGCCGCGCCACAAAATCATAGACCACATCACGGAGAGAAGCGGGCACCAACATACAGAGGTAATACAGGGCCACCACCAAGAGAGCTGTCGGATCACCCTCAACGCCGCCGTGGACTTGGTCTAGACATAGCCCGCTTCCAGCAAGAGGAAGGTCTGATAGTCCGTGGCGGATAAATCCAGGTCACGGAGGATGCGTTGCGCCTACTCGGACTGGAGTGTCCCGAACTTGAGCTGTCCGGGTCATAGCCCGGTGCCAGGCATGATTATCGACTTATATATTACAAGAGACAACTCACGCCGCCGGACGAACCTTGACGGTCAGACGAACCGTCGCACCAAGGCGAGCCAGCATATCGATGAGCACATCGGTACTGAAGAGGTCGATACGCCCACGCAAGAGATCGCTGATGCGCGGCTGAGTCACGCCCAGGGTCTTAGCGGCAGCCTTCTGTTTGAGGCCGCGAGCCAGGACAAGCTTCTGTATCTGGATCATGAGGTCCGCCCGGACCAGTAAATGTTCGGCCTCCTCACGGCGAAACCCAAGGTCACAGAACACATTCCCAGTGGACGGGGTAATCTTTAGTTTCATCGAGTCGACAGCTCCTGAATGAAAGCGACCGATATCTGGCATGTATAAAGGTAGGAAGCAGGAACTACTTGGCCGGCTCAAGAAGCCCTGCCATTATGCGCTGACTTTGTCCGGCAAGCTAATCACGGGAATACTCACCCGCGCTCGCCCGACCTTGCCCGTCGCTGTACACCGATCCATGAGTCGAAGGACCGCAGGCTTTAAAAATGTCTCCCCACACTGACTGCACACCTCAGCCTGCACGTTCTTAAATAGAAACAGGCGTTTCCCCCACCGATGGACATGTTCGATCGTTTTTCGCTTCACCGGGGCTTTGCAGAACGGGCAGGACTTCATGATCGCCTCCCTTTTCTTTTGCGCCAGTTCGTCCACAGCTTCGAATCCGGCCGATAGATCGTGATCAGGATGGCCGTGTTCTCGTGAATCGACCACACAGCATGCAACGGCTCCTGTGATTCCGTAAAGGCTAGCACAAGTGCCGAATGCCCTCGTGGATCGTCCGGATAATCTTCAATGATCTCGCTGGAGGTACTCGAATACGCCTGTTCAATTTCGTTGATCGTAATCTGGTCGGCATCACGCTCCTGTTCCGCATGCAACGTGACCCGATACCGGCCCTTTGTCAGGAGCATTCGCAGGCGTTCAAGCACGCGCCAACTTTACGCAAACTCACCGCAAAGTGCAATCGACTCGCCCACGAGGTACTCAATGAGGACCATCTCTGCGCGGCACCCCCCCACAGACCACGCAACATGACACGTCCGCTATTTCAGCCTGCCTCTATGCATCATCAGACAAATCGGTCACGTTCTGCCTGAGTCGGAACGCGACAGGTGGCTGCTTGCCCCATCCACCGATAGCGGTGACGCGCCACGAAGTCATAGACCACATCGCGGAGGGGGGCCGGCACCAGCACACAGAGGTAATACAGGGGCCACCACCGGGAAAGCTGTCGGATCACCCTCAGCGCCGCAGTGGACTTGGTATAGACATGGCCCTCTTCTAGCAAGAGGAAGGTCTGATAGTCGGTGGAGGGCAAATGCAAGTCATGGAGGATGCATTGCGCCTGTTCAGACTGGAGCGTCCCGAACTTGAACTGCCCATCTGGATCATGAGCAATCGCAAAGCCTACCCAGGCATTGCACCAATTGCAGACCCCGTCGAAGAGAATCAGTCGCTCGTACTTGGCCCATTCGTGCATGGAAGGATCAAGCTGGTCGTTCATCAACCGCCTCGCGTAGAACCTTTTGACGAGAACCTGCTTCAGTACCGATACCCGATCGAGACCACGGCGAAGTGGAACCAGCCGAAGGCGAACCGCTCACCGTTATCCACCCCGCCTTCAAACGTGCGATATCCCGCCGAGACAGACCAATGATCGGTGAGATCATGGCGGATCTTCGCGGCGGCATCGAAGGCACGCCCTTGCGGAGCCACGAGCCCGTCAACATCCACCACGGCCATCCAACGCGGCGCGAAGCGATATTCCGCATTCACGCTCAGCAGCGGCACGAAGCCGATGTTACTATCAGTGGCTGTCGAGCCGGCTTGCCTCAACTCCACTTTGGCGTCGCGAATGAAGGCCGTGGCGCCGGCACTCAACCGCCACATTGATGATTCGTAGAAGAGATAGCGATAGGTCACTCGGTAGGAGTCAAACTTGTAGTCCGATTCCACGGGAGCACCGGGCGCAAAGCTGCCACCTGCGAACAACACCGGTGTGGCAAACGACCCGGCCCCGGAGAAGTCAAGCGGCTGATAGACAAAGCGAAGCGCATGCCGTCGGCCCGGGTGCCATGTCGCTTCCACCCGTCGTTGCACGATCGGGGTGCTGTCCTGAATGTCAGTAAGCGAGAAACGTGTCCCGACCGCTGAATCAGGAATGTGAATCTCGTTCCGACCCTGCCAGATCGCACCAGTTTCAAATTCGATCTGAAACCGTCGCGGGCTCGTCTCGGGATCAGCCGCTGCACACGGAGCCTCACTCCCGACAAGACAGGCGATGACTGCCGACACGGCAACAGCCCGTCTTACAGTGACTTTGAGCATAGGGAAGATCCTCCGTCGAATACCCGCATATACATTCCGTGCTCAGGCGATCACGCTATGGCAACAGTGGGGCTTCCGAGTCTCTGTTCATTATACTAACACCCCTCACTCTTCTTCCCACTCGGCTCCCAGAAGGTTGGAGCTCTATTCATGAACAGAGAGCGGGGAACCGGAGATGCTGTTCAGCAAGGAGGTTATCGAGACCATGAGACCTGCGTTTTAATTCGATCGTCAGACACAGCACACAAATCGCACCCAGAATCGGCGCAAGCCGCTTGTCTATGATCCGCCTGCTTTCGTCGTTCTCCAGGCAATCATCGCCGCGCTGAGGAGCATGAGCGAGGCGAGGATAAAGGGCGCGCCGGGAAGATCCAGGGAAGTGCTGAGGGTTGAGTGCTGAGTGCCGGCAGAGGAGTCGGATCGGATGAAGAAGGCGAAGGTCTGCGTGAAGAGGGTCGGCCCGATGAGGCCGGTCACACCGTTGATGCTGGCGATGGCGCCCTGCAGCTGGCCCTGCTCTGAACTGCTGATGTGGCGTGTCATGAGCGATTGATTCGCCGGACCGGCAAGTCCCCAGAAGGCCATCACGGGAATACCAAGACAGAAGATCCAGCCTTCCGGTGCGATGCCATAGACAGAGAAACCAATTGCTCCGCAGAGTAGACCGATCACCACTGTCCTACGTTCGCCGAACCGGGCGGTGATCGGTCGGATCAGTCCGCCTTGCACGATCATCGCAGCGACGCCGACGCCCGCCATCATGAGCCCCACGCTCGCAGGTCCCCATCCATAGCGATAGCCCATATACAGGACCGACACGCTCGGGAGCACCGCATGGGCCAGATACCCGAAGAACGCAACCGTTGCGAGGCCAAAGAGTTCGTGGTGTGAGCGTAACAACACGAGCGAGCCGACAGGATTGGCCCGCGCCCACTTGAACGGCATCCGCTTATCAGGTGGTAGGGATTCAGGAAGCACGAAAAATCCATAACAGGCGTTCATAAGACTGAGTGCGGCCGCGCCCCAGAACGGCAACCGTGGATCGATCGCGCCGAGCCAACCGCCTAGGGCGGGACCGAAGATAAACCCCAAGCCAAAGACCATGCCGATCTTGCCGAATGCCGCCGCGCGCTGCTCCTGCGGCGTGACATCGGCGATGTACGCACCGGCGGTGCTGAAGCTGGAGGAGGCCATCCCGGAGATGACGCGGCCCACAACAAGCCAGGCGACGGTCGGCGCAAGCGCCATCACGATGTAGTCGAGTCCCAAGCCCATATTGGACAGCAGGATGACCGGTCGACGGCCGAATCGATCGGACAGGGCACCCTGAATCGGCGAGCAGAAGAACTGCATGAAGGCCCAGGCCGTCCCCATCAACCCATAGAGGACGGCTGCCTGCGCCGTATCGCCGGAGAGAAATTCCTCGACAAGTTTCGGCAACACCGGGATGATGATGCCGAACGACAACATGTCGAGCAGCACGGTGACGAGGATGAAGAGCACCGCAGCTTGGCGCGGCGCGGTCGAAGCAGGCGTGTGGTCTATCACCGCCGCATCCTAGCAGACTTTGCCCCACACAGCCTCGCGGTATGGCGCACCGACCAGCTCTATGCCTGCCGACGTTGAATCCAATGAAGTCAGGCGGGGTCGGATGAAACAGCACAGTTTCAAAAATGGTTCGGGCGCGCTTTTATCAGTATTGTCGATGCAGGCTATCGGCTCGCTCGCGGATGAGACATGGCAACATCCTGCCCATTCATGCATTCCTGACTCAACTGCGGCGGGAAGGCCTCTACTTCTAGTGCTCAGAAAACCTTCGTAGAGACTCCAATAAACGGCAGCAGGTAATTGACCCCGCCGTTTGGACTACCCGTGTCGGCATTGGAGATGTGGCTGAAGCGGACTCCGGCATTGAGCGCCCATTGTGTGGTCAAATCATAGGTTGCGCCCGCACCGCCCCAGACCAAAAAATTGAAGTCCGACCCTTGCTCGGGAATGCGACCGTCGAAGTTGGTCCAGAGTGGCCCACCACCACCTTCGATGTAGGGCTTCAGGGGACCAAACGAGGTGAAGGTATAGACCACCTTGGGCGTAACTCCTAGGCCATAGGCACTGGTGGGTTCCGCAATCCCCAAGAACGCTGCCTCAACCCCAAGGGCGACAGAACCACTCCACCATTCATGACTGGTAGGACTCCTGACTACGATCTGCCAATACGGATGGACCGACACTCCGTTAAGTTTGGACGACTGCCCCTCCATGAATCGCACCGGTACCATGCCGCCGACCACAACGCCTACTGTCTGTCGTTCACTGATAGCGGGAGATGCCTCTTGAGCCGAAGCCAGAGGCACCCACGCCAGACTCGCGCACAACCACACCGCCATTGCGCCAAACAGGTGAATAAACATCGATCTCCAACCTCCAGTTTGCAAAAGTCTCCAACCCTACATCACAAGCGAGTTTCGCAAGGCCGACCCAGCAAAGGAATCAGAACTTTTGTACGTTATAACACGGACTGGAATCAGACAAGGATTGTCGGACTTTCACTCGACTGGTCTGAACGAGACGCCAAAGGATCCACCGTGCCCCCTACGCTCGTGCCCCGAGGTGCCGCGTCACAGCCGCCTCAAAAAAGAATAGCGGTGATTGCTGAGTGAGAACGAAGTAATCAAAAGGAACAGAGACTGGTTACCCTGCCTCGCGGTAACCGCATTCTTGGTTGTGACATTGGACGCTGCGGCCATCTTGCTTACTGATTTTCTCGATGAGGAACGGAGCCTGACACGTGGGACAGACTTTGGGCACTGGCCGGTCCCAGAGGGCATACTCACACTTGGGATAATGACTGCAGGCAAAGAATGAGCGGCCCTTCTTCGTCCGTTTCTGCACGAGGTCGCCACCACAATCGGGCTGCGGGCATTTGACACCAAGCACCATCGGCTTGGTGGTCTTGCACTGTGGATAGGCAGAACAGGCGATGAACTTGCCGAAGCGTCCGGTCTTCACCACCATTGGGCTGCTGCATTTGTCACAGACCTGATCAGTGGTGATCTCCTCCTTGGGAACGATTTTGATCGTGCCATCCGGAAGCTTTTCAAAATTCTGCGTGTTCTTGCAGGGCGGATCGTCCTTATACGCAGGACAGGCGAGGAACTTCCCGTTCCGTCCCCACTTGATTTCGAGCATCCGACCACACTTTTCACAGGGGATGTTGGTCGGCGGCTCAACGATGTCTTTCGGCCCAGGAATCGTCTTCGCTCGCTCCAGTTCTCTGGTAAACGGTGTATAGAAATCGCGCACCGCTGTCACCCAAGGCTTACTCCCCTCTTCCACTTCATCCAACTGTTCTTCGAGCTGCGACGTGAAATCCACGTTGATGAGATCAGGGAAGCCTTGGATCAAGAAATCGTGGACGGTTTTTCCCGTTTCCGTCGGCACGAGCCGCCCTTCCGTCTTTTCCACATATTTCCGGTCTTGGATTGTGGAAATAATAGCGGCATAGGTCGACGGACGGCCGATACCTTTCTCCTCCAACTCCTTGATCAAGAGCGCTTCGTTATAGCGTGGCGGCGGCTGTGTGAAATGCTGTTTTGACAACATGCCCGGTACCGTCTGCCCGTCCTGCTCGACCAATCGCAACCGCTCCCCTTCTGACAAGGACGGGAGCTGGCGCTCGTCGTCATCCGCCTCTTGCCCGGCCTTGGGCTTTTGCGATGGCGCTTCTTTGTCAACACCTTCCATATAGACGATCGTGTGGCCGGGAAACTTCACGACCGTTCCGGTAGAACGGAACACGTACCGCTCCTTGGTGCTGACCGGTGTGGAATCAATACGCGTGACATCCAAGATGGCCGGCACCATCTGCGAGGCGATGAACCGATTCCAGATCAACTTATAGAGATTGTACTGATCGTGATCCAAGTACTGGCGGATCGACTCGGGATCGCGGCTCGCCGACGTCGGCCTGATGGCCTCGTGAGCTTCTTGCGCAGCCTTCGCTGTTTTGTAGACGTTGGGCGTTGCGGGAAGATACTCCGCCCCGAATCGGGACTGAATCACCTCGCGAGCATCGGCCATCGCTTCGTTGGAAATACGGGGCGAGTCAGTTCTCATATAGGTAATGAGACCGGTCGCGCCTTCAGCTCCGATTTCGATCCCCTCGTAGAGCTGCTGCGCCAGCGTCATCGTTTTCTTCGGCGAAAAGTGCAACTTTCTGGAGGCTTCCTGCTGCAGACGGCTGGTAATGAACGGCGCGACGGGATTCCGTTTCTTTTCTCGGCGCTCGATGGATTGGACGACGAAGGCCTTACCTTGAATCTCGCCAACGATGCGTCCGGCTTGCTCAGCATTTTCAATCGACGCCTCTTCGCCATTGATGCTGTGGAGTTTCGCCTCGAACGACGGTGGATTGGTTCCTGCCAGCAGCGCAATGATCGACCAATATTCTTCAGTTCGGAAGGCTTCCCGCTCTGCCTCTCGCTCGCAAATCAGCCGCATGGCCACCGACTGCACTCGCCCCATGCTGAGCCCGCGCCGAACTTTATTCCAGAGCAATTGGCTGCCTTGATACCCCACGATACGATCCAGCACGCGGCGTGCCTGCTGCGCATTCACCCGTTTCATGTCGATCTCGCCCGGTGACTGCAGCGCGCGTTTGATCGCGGACTCCGTGATTTCGTTGAACAACACTCGGAAGATTTTTGTATCCTTTTTTTTCTTCTTCGATTTTCCCAGCAGCTCCTGTTCAAGATGCCACGCGATCGCTTCGCCTTCACGGTCAGGGTCCGGCGCCAGAAAGATCTTGTCGGCTTCCTCAGCCTTCTTCTTGATCTCAGCCAACACCTTCGACTTGCCTTTAATGGTAACGTACTGCGGTTCGAAATCGTGCTCGAGATCGACGCCCAATTTACTGGTCGGAAGATCCTTGATGTGCCCCACCGACGCCATCACGGTATACCCACGGCCCAGATACTTCGTAATCGTCCTCGCCTTCGTCGGCGACTCAACGATGATCAAGTTTTTTGCCATGACGACTCCATCGACCTCTCAAGAATTGTATCATCCGTACCAAATATCCAAGGTTCGTGCAACTAGAATGGCAGTCGGCAACAGGCGAGGCACCATTCGGTGACGATACAGCATCACCCTTGTGATAGGCCGCACCTGCTATGTTCGTCATACATCCTTTTCACAGGTGAAGACGTTTCTCGCGTCTAGCGAACTGTTGAGTCTTACTCGAGCGACGGTTGAGGCAGGATTCCATCCCTCGCTGAGGCTACAGGCGAATGTATTGTTGACCCGGGAGTTGGCGGATCTGCCCATTCAATTCTAACGAAAGCAAAGTCGCCGATACTTGCGCGGCGCTCAGTCCCGTGCTCTCGATGACGGCATCGACGGATCGCGCCTCATAGGACAGGGCGTCATACACCAACGCATCTTCTTTTGCTAATGGTGCGCGCGCGTCCACCACGGCTCCGTCAAGATACAGCATGGCCCGCTGCCGCGCATCGATTTGTGGAAGAATCTCGTCGAGAATGTCTTGGACCCCTTCAATCAGTTTCGCCCCCTCTTTGATCAAGCGGTTCGATCCACGACAAGCGTCTTCCTTGATGGAACCGGGTACGGCAAACACCTCTCGACCTTGCTCCAACGCCAGTTTTGCGGTGATCAAGGAACCACTGTTGGTTGCGGCTTCGCCGACGAGCACGCCCAATGAGAGCCCACTGATGATCCGATTCCTTCGAGGGAAGTGATGACTTTGTGGCGCAGCACCGATCGGCAATTCTGAAATAACGGCGCCATGCGATTCGATGTTCCGCCTCAGCGTGTGATGCTCTGATGGATAAGTCCGATCAATGCCGCACCCCAGTACTGCAATCGTGCGGCCCTTCCCCGTTAGCGCGCCTCGGTGCGCCGCGGCATCGATTCCACGAGCGAGGCCGCTCACGATCGTCACCCCACATCCTGCCAAGTCCTTCGCAATCTCCTCGGTGATGAGTCTGCCGGATGGCGTCGCCCGCCGTCCACCCACGATCGCCACCGCGACCTCGTCCTTCAGCAAGACGCTTCCGCTCACATATAACAACGGTGGGGGATCGGGAATGGCTTTCAGACGGGCCGGATAGGATCGATCGAACAGAGTGACGGTTTGGATCTTGAGGCGTTCAACCGTCTTCACTTGCCCATCGATCTGCCGCCGAACACTCGATTCTGGGCCTCGCCGAACGGACTCAGCCAGTTCCGGACTACACCCGACACCGATCAAGTCATCCCTCGTTGCGCTAAGCACCGCATCGGGCGCTCCAAACGCATGGATCAGCTTGAGAAGAGTGCGATCGCCGACACCGTCAACCGCTTGGAGCGTGAGCCAGGAGGTCAAAGATGCATCGTCCATGATCGATCTTGAGCATCAGGAGGAAGTTCGTTTCAACAGTTGGAGGGTCCGGCAGGCAGCACATCTCCCCCGACACAAGCGGCTGCAGCGATGACGCTCAACTAGAACACGACCAGATCGTACTGTTCAAGATGCAACTGATTATCCGGTGTCACGATGATTTTCGCGGAACAGTCTCGCTCCAATACTTCCACTCCGTATCGTTCTTCGTCTTGTAACAGTTCCGCCACTGTGGGATGGGCTCCCACGAAAATCCGTTGCTGATCACCCGATGATTCAATCCGCCGGATCTCGCGGAAAATTTCGTACGCCACAGTCGTAGGAGACTTCGTGTATCCACGGCCCTCGCAATAGTGGCAGGGCTCTGACAGCGACCGTAAGAGATCCTCTCGTACCCGCTCACGTGAGATTTCAATCAGGCCGAGATCGGAAATCCTGGAGATCCTCGTTCTCGCCTTATCCGATGCCATGGCATCCATCAACGCATGATAGACCTTATCTCGATTCTTCTCCCGCTCCATATCGATAAAGTCGACAATGATAATGCCGCCGATGCCCCGCAACTTCAATTGATAGGCGACCTCTTTGGCCGCTTCGAGATTGTTGCGAAGGATCGTCTCTTCTTGATCTCGTTTTCCCACGAAGCGTCCCGTATTGACGTCGATCACCGTCATCGCTTCGGTATGATCAATCACGAGATGCCCTCCCGACTTGAGCCAGACTTTTCGGCTCATTGCGCGGGCAATTTCTTGCTCCACCCCGAGATGCTCGAACAAGGGCGCATCCTTATCGTAGAAATGAATCCGCGAGGTCTGTTCAGGGGAAAATCGCTGCACAAAGCCTCGAATGGCTTCGTATTCCTCTCGTGAATCGATCCATAATCGATCCACCTTTTTGCCGAACAAGTCCCTCACGACACGGAAGCTCAAGCTCAAATCCGAATGCAACAATGCAGGAGCTGGCAAGCGTTCTCGCTTCGTCAAAATGTCCTGCCAAAGAACGTGGAGAAAGTCGACATCGGACTTCAATTCATCTTCCTTGACGCCTTCACTGACCGTCCGCACGATATACCCAAAACCAGGGCGCCTCACCCGGCGCATGATCTCTTTCAGTCTCGCCCGTTCTTCATCTCGCGGAATTCGCCGAGACACGCCGATATGGTCGACGTTCGGCATAAAGACCAGATAGCGTCCTGGAAGCGAGACGTAGGCCGTCACGCGCGACCCCTTGGTGCCGATCGGGCCCTTTGAAATCTGGACCATCAACTCCTGGCCTTCACTGAGCAGTTGTTCGATCGGCTTCGCGCTCTGACGCTTCGGCCGGGGCATATCCGAGTCTTTATCGTCTTCTTCGGCTTCGGCCTCAACCAGCATATCACCAGGCTCGGCATCCACGAGTAGATCCGAGACATGCATAAACGCCGCCTTGTCCAGGCCGATATCCACAAACGCAGCCTGCATCCCCGGCAAGACCTTGGCCACCTTTCCCTTATAGATATTTCCGACAAAATCCTTATGCTTCGCGCGGTCTCCGAACAAATCGGTGACGACTCCACCATCCAGCACGGCCACACGGGTTTCTTCCCGCGCAACAGTGATCGCAATTTCACTTCCCATATTGACTCCTTTGGTCTGCAAGCCACAAGACTCGGCTGAGAGTGCTAGAACGCAGGCCCACGCCCAGGTCCGTCACTCGCTCCACACACCGGCGCTCCCGGCTTTCGATAGTAGCTTCTCCGAATGACGAAACTCGAGCGTTCCGCCTGATCGGTCACCGTTTAATAAAACAGGCTTAACCTCTTCCGCTTGACGTTCAATAACAAGCCTAATGCCGCCATGGTCATAATCGTGGCGCTTCCACCGTAGCTCACCAAAGGCAGGGGAATGCCGACGATCGGAAACATCCCCACCGTCATGCCGATGTTCACCACGACACAGAAACACAACATCGCCACGATCCCCACGGCAAGCAGTGCTCCAAGTTGATCCTTCGCCTTGGACGCGATCTCCAGCGAGAGCCAAATCAGCCCCACAAACAACGTCAACAAGACCAGCACGCCGAGAAATCCCCATTCCTCTGCAAAGACGGCGAATACAAAATCGGTATGGCCCTCCGGCAAAAACTTCAGCTGACTTTGGGTGCCGCCGTAGAGCCCCTTCCCAAACAGTTCTCCCGACCCGATCGCAATCTTGGATTGCAAGGCATGGTACCCCTTCCCTCCAGGGTCGTAACCGGGGTCGACAAACGCCATAATGCGCTGTCGCTGGTAATCATGCAAGGACCCCCACACGCCCTCCCACGCAAACGGGAACAGCATGATCGAGAAGAGCAGGATAAACCCTAAGGCTTTCGAACGAACGCCCACCATGAGCAACATCGCGGCATACACCGCGACAAAGCTGAGTCCACTCCCCAAGTCTGGTTGTTTTAAGATGAGGAGGAGACCGGGCAACACTAATAGCCCCGGAACAATGACACGCTGCAACCATCCTACACGAGGGGCTTTCGAGTAGTAATGAGCCAACACCAGGATGAGGATCAGCTTGGCGAATTCAGACGGTTGAAACGTAAACGGGCCTAGCGCGATCCACCGCTGCGCACCCTTGCTGGTTCGCCCTTCGAATAATACAAACACCAGCATCAGCAAGATCACGGCGTAGGCGGGATAGGCAAACCGCGCAAGAGAATGGTAGTCCGATGCCCACATGACGAGAAAGGCCGCCGCACCGAGACCGATCCATATCAACTGCTTGAGATAATACGGGGCTATCCCACCCTTCTGCCCATGCGTGACGCTATAAATGGACAACACACCGATCCCTAGGATGGCCAGGATCAAGGCAACATAACGGATGTCAAAACTATCAAGTCCTCGATGTTCGGTCAATCGATCGATCATGAGTCTTTCGCGGATCGCTCCGACCTCTTCACGCCGGATAGATCCGAGGTGACGGCCGGCACCTGTGGAGCGAGCTTCATATATGTTTCAATCACTTCTTTCGCAAGAGGAGCCGCGGCGGCCCCACCGTGCCCCATATGTTCCGCAAGCACGGCAACGGCGATCTTCGGCGATTCCACTGGCGCAAAGGCAACGAACCACGCATGGTCTCTCAGCTTTTTGGGAATATTTTCTTCCGGTCCGGTTCGGAGCGCCGCCACCTGAGCCGTGCCCGTCTTTCCACCGATCGTCACCATAGAGGATTTCGCCCTCGTCGCCGTTCCCTTGGTGACGACATCCGCAAGCGCGTCCTTGATGATGCGGAAGGTTTCCGGTTTCGCATTAATTTTTCCACGCGGAACGGCCGGCAACTCTTGAAGGTTCCCCGACGTTCGATCCATGACCGCCTGCACCAGACGAGGCCGGTAGATCACGCCATTGTTCGCCACCGTACCGACGAGACTCGCCATCTGTAATGGTGTCACCGTCACATAGCCCTGTCCGATGGCGGCTGAAATAGTCTCGCCAGGCAACCACTGCTCATGCTTGGCCTTTTGTTTCCAGGCAGTTGATGGCATGATACCGGATCGCTCCGATGGCAACTCCACGCCTGTGGCCTTTCCAAGCCCGAGATCCTTCGCAAACTCGGCCATTACATCGATCCCCATCCGTTGACCGATCGTATAGAAGTACACGTCACACGAATGCACTAACGCATTGTGCAGATCGACGTACCCGTGCCCGCTGGCTTTCCAGTCATGATACACCCGCTTGCCGAACTGGTATCCCCCATTACAGAACACGGTACTGGAGGGCGACATCGTTTGTGTCTCCAACGCGGCGACGGCCATAGGAATTTTGAAGGTAGAACCGGGGGGGTATTGCCCCTGTGAGGCCCGATTGTTCAAGGGACGTCCTTCATCCTGGACGATTTCCACCCATTGCTTGGCAGTCAGTTCCCGTGAGAGCATGTTTGGGTCAAAGCCGGGACGGCTGGCCATCGCCAGAATATCACCGCTGCTCGGATCAAGTGCGACGATGGCGCCGTATTCTTGACCCAGTAGATCCTCAGCCACTTTCTGGAGCCGTACATCGATCGTGAGATAGAGATCGTTCCCCGCTTGCGGTCGCTCGACAACCACAGCTTTCTTCTCGTGGCCCAGCGCATCGACTTCAACGTTCTTTTGTCCGGCCATTCCACGCATGTGTCGATCATAGGACTTTTCCACACCATATTGCCCCACAATGCTACCTTGGTGGAGATCGACAAACTCGGGTTTCTCCAATTGATCCGCTGAAATTTCTCCCACATAGCCCAGGAGATGGGCCGCCGTCACTCCACCTGGATAATTGCGCTGCGACTCGACCTGAATCATGACCCCAGGCATATCGAGACGGTTGGATTCCACCAACATGGCATCGCGCAAGGTCATACGGTCTTTGATCTTGCGCGGAAGCAGCTTGCTGCCTCTGACGGTCATTTTTTTTCGAATGAGGGTCGGGTCGAAGCCGAGCAAGTTGCTCAACTGCTGAATCAATACTTCGCGATCCTTCACGTCCTCCAGCGTCACGTAGAGACTGAAGCTCGGGACGTTATTCGCCAAGAGAACACCGTGCCGGTCATAGATCAGGCCACGTGCCGGTTCGAGCAGCACCAGTCTGGTACGATTGTTTTCCGACAAGTCTCGATAGTACGGCCCTTCACGAATTTGAAGATGCCAGAGGCGAAGTCCGAGCAGCGCCACCACCAGCAAGAGCCCCACACGGAGAATGAAGAGCCGTCGATGGAGGTCGCCAAACTCTGCTTCAGGATAGTGCACAGTCGCCATACTGAACGCCTACATTCGAGATTCGGACATCACCTGCTCAATATTCAACCGACTCCACAGCAGCCAGTAGATCGCTCCTCCAATAACTGCATCAAGGCAGGCTTGGGGCAGTACGACCGTCCAGGCAGCCCACCACAGATCTTGCTGAGGGCTGAGCGTCAGGGCGAGCGGCGTAACCAGCCCGATCACACACGAGACAACGAGTAGCCCCATGACGAGCACAACGGGGCTTAGATACACCACCTGCCGGCCTGCGAGACCCGCGATATACCCTACGGCTCCCTTGAGGATCGCGCTCGAAATCAGGTCTTGCGCGGAGAACAGGCTCATCGCCCATCCAAGTGCGAGCCCGACCAATAAGCCATCAAGCTCTCCTGCGATGAGACCGATCAAACACACCGCAACGAAACCCAGATCCGGCTTCACCCCCCACACGCTGAGGTGCGAGAGAAGAACAGACTGAACCGGCACAAGACCAACGATGACGGTACAATAAATCAGCGCTTTCATGGCTTGGGCTTTGGAACGCCAAGTCTCTCCCCTTCGGTCGGAAGCGGGAAAGACCGAATGACTAAGACGTCCTCGACACGATTCGGATCTACCTCCGGAGAAAGCTCCGCAGATTGAAACAGCGCTTCCTCTTCTTTATCGATTCGTATGATCGTGCCGATCGGGATACCTCGGGGGAACCCCCCAACCAGTCCTGACGTGACAACATGATCACCAGGCCGTGCGTTGGACAACAGCGGAATGTACTTGAGTCGAGCCTGTCCCTGCGTCGTCCCTTCGACGATTCCCTCATCTCTCGTACGTTGGATGAGTCCGGCGATCGCATTATTGGGATCGGTCACGAGCAGGACAACGGCCGTGGAGGCCGTAGTCTTGACGATACGACCGACCACACCTGCCGGAGTAATCACGCCCTGGTCTGATTGAATCCCGTCGGATGCCCCCTTGTTCAGAATGATCGTCTTATACCAATTACCGATATCACGTCCGATCACTTGGGCGGCCACGGATGTGGGAAGGGCTTGCCTTTTAAACTCCAGCAGCGCTGACAGCCGCTCCGTCGCCGCCGACGCTTCTCGCAGTTGCCCGTTTTGTTCCTTGAGCAGATCCAGCTCTCGCTTCAACTGCTGATTTTCTTCTTCAACCCCTTGGAGGGCCACGTATCGTCCCCAGATATCGGCGATCCGATCATGGATCCCAGCCACGGCCTGGAGAGGCCAACTGATCACCCATCCGAGGGGACTACCGATCGATTGGAAAACACTTTGGAGTTGGCCGGGTAGAAGCAGGAAGCCAAGCACGAGAATGACGGCAAGACCGAGAGCGATACGCCGAGCGTTGTACGATACGCGTAAATTGACCATCCGCATGAGGGATGGAACCTTACCGGAGGTTGTTCGCTTGAGACATGACTGATATTTTCCGGAGAAGATCCAGTTCATCGAGAATCTTGCCAACTCCCAACACCACGGAAGTCAGTGGATCATCGACCGTAATAATTGGTAAATTCGTTTCTTCGCGGAACCGGGTATCCATCCCCTTCAGGAGCGACCCGCCTCCGGTTAACACAATCCCGCGATCGATAATATCCCCGGCCAGTTCAGGCGGGGTGTTTTCCAACGCAATCTTGATCGCATTCACAATTGTCCCAATGGGTTCTTGCAACGCTTCACGAACCTCAGCGTCATCGATGACCAACGTGCGCGGAATGCCGGAAATCAAATCCCGCCCCTTGATCATCATGGTTTTTCGCTCCTCAAACGGGTAGGCGGACCCGATTTCAAACTTAATCCGTTCCGCCATGTGTTCGCCGATGAGCAGATTGTACTTCTTCTTGATGTAATTCATGATCGCTTCATCCATCCGATCGCCGGCGACCTTGACGGATTCGCTGTACACGATCCCGCCCAACGAAATGACCGCAATGTCCGTCGTCCCACCTCCCACATCGACCACCATGTTACCGGACGGCTCCGTGATCGGCAATCCGGACCCGATTGCAGCCGCAACCGGCTCTTCGATCAGATAGACTTCTCGGGCCCCGGCCAATTCCGCCGAGTCACGCACCGCCCGTTGCTCCACCTGCGTGATGCGGGAGGGGACACCGATAATGATGCGTGGCCGCACGAACGCGCTGCGATTGTGGGCTTTTCGGATGAAATGTTTCAACATTTGCTCGGCCATCTCGAAATCGGCGATCACGCCTTCCTTCATCGGCCGAACGGCAACAATATTCCCGGGCGTGCGGCCGAGCATTTTCTTCGCCTCGGTGCCGACGGCCAGCACTTTTTCACTTTTCTTTTCAATCGCGACCACGGAAGGCTCATTCAGCACGATCCCCTTCCCGTGAACATACACGAGCGTGGTGGCGGTGCCTAAATCAATCGCCAGGTCGTCGGAGAACCACCCAAACATGTTTCCCGGAAACCCCACAGCGATCGCTCCCTTCATCTTGGCTGAGCAATCCAGCGCCCAGCCTGTGTGCTTCGTGTACGACGGACCTAATCCGGAACCGAAAGTTGACCGGCGTCTAACACGTGAGTTCTTGCTACTTCATCACCCAACCGACGACCTTGCTCATTCCCAATGATCAAAAAACTTTCAAACGCTAAAACAGCCAGCGCGACGAGCCATCCAACATATGGGATCGCATACGCTATCTGGGCACCGCCCAGTGGAAGATTCCGGATGATCGATTCTCGGAAGCCAGCCGTCTCTCGGCCATCTAATCGCATCGTTTGCAGACCGACCAACCGTTTGCCGATACTTTTTCCTCCTGCAAACCCGTCAGCGATTAAAATGTAGGCCAAGCCTGAAAGAAAGCCGACCGGAGGAGCGATTTCGCCGGCAGCGACGACAATGAACAGATCAATTAACTTCGCGATGAATCTATTCAGGACATGGGCCTTCGGATAGACTCTTGCTTCTAGCGCCGTCGAGGTTAGCCCATCCCCTGCCAAGGGATCTCCTTCTAATTAGTCGCAAAGTATAGCAAAAAGCAGCAACTTGCACAAACAATGTACAATCTTTTTTGGAGCGTTGCGTTCAGAGCCATCCTGAATCCTCTCATGACTCTCCCCGTAAAGATACGCCCCTTCGGCACACTCCCGAAACCAGCAACTTAAACCCATCTCCTGACATTCCCGTTAAAAGCGGCTCTTGTCTTCCAACCTCTCCATAAGTACACTGTTGGCTTCACAAAAGGAAGAGGATTCAGATGATTAAGACGATGCGCGATGCTGCTCACAACTACCCGTGGCTCCTCAAGTCCATCATGGGAACCCTGGCTGTTGCTTTCATAATTACAATGGGCTGGTGGGGATTCGGTGAACAAGCTGGCGGACCCGTTGCCACGATCGGAGATCAATCCGTCTCCCTGGACGAATTTAAGCGCACCTACGAAAACATGCACCGCCTCTACAAAGACAGCGTCAAGACCGATTTCAAGGAAGAAGAGTTCAAGGACTTCGTCGTCGGACAACTGGTCGACAGTCGTATCTGGATCATTGCAGCTGAAGAAATGGGCGTGCGGGTCTCTGATGCCGATTTGCGTGAGCTCATCATACACATGCCGGTCTTCCAGAAAACCGGCGCCTTCGACCCGGAGCTCTACAAGCGCGTCCTAGCCGCGAATCATCTCACACCAGCCGCGTTTGAGTCGATGCAGCACCAAGAAGTCCTGGCCAATAAAGCGCGAATGATCGTTCGGGATTCCGTTGCGCTCACCCCCGAAGAGATCGCCGAAGGACAGTCGCTCATAACCAGACCTGCGGATGGGAACGACCCCGCGAAGATGGCTGAGGCCAAGCAAAGAGTGTTGGATGACATGCTCTTGCAGAAACAGCAACGAGCCCTGGTCTCGTTCCAACAGTCCATGAAAGCGAAACTGCCGGTTGTCATCAGGCGGGAGATGCTGTAAGAATCGTTCGACCCGTCAGACTTATTCACCATCGAAAATATCCGCACAAACCATTGTTGTTTAAAAATAATTCTCTACCGACAGCTTATCTCTGCGGTGAAAGTGGCCCAAATACCTGGGCGGATGTCCGAAAGAGTGTGGTAGCAATCGGGTTACCATGAGCTAGCAGGCATGGCAGAGTTTTACAGAGTACGAACAGATTGCGGAACGTGAAGGAGCGACAAGAAACAATTTATTCCGTCCTATGGTGAATGCGTATGAGGTGGAGCGCGAGGACGAGGAATTCTTCGCGCTGCAACGGAAGATGGCACGCCGCATTTGCAAAGCAGACGTACTCACCGAAGAAGATGTCGAACGGATCATGTTCACAGATCGCTGATGAAGGCCGTCTTCGACGCGAATATCTTCGTGTCGGCTTTCATCCTTCCTGGTAGTCGAGGCGAACAAGCATTTCTTGTCGCACATCGCCGAAAGATAGGACTGTACAGTTCCATTCCCATCCTGACCGAGACTGCTCGCATCCTCCGTACCAAGTTTGATCAGCCAGAAAAGGATGTCACCGCCCCATTAAAGATTCAAGATCGTAGGGCGAGCAGCAACCATCGTCCGCCCGTCACGTAATATCGCGGTGCTCAACGATGCACCTGATAATCGAATTCTGGAGTGCGCCGTGACAGCACAGGCTGACCTCATCGTCACCGGCGACCATCATCTGCTGAAGCAAAAGAGTTCGAAAGCATTCCCATTGTCAGACTAGCCGATTTCTTAAGGATGATCCCATCGGAATGAGAGATCTGGTTGATTCATTCGTACAGATCGTGCGCACACGCTCTCTGCTCATCGAAAATCTTTTACCACAGCTCACAACGCACCTGCACGTTCAACTATAGTCATACCCTAATTGGGCACCCCCATCAGAAAAGTAGCCCGACACGCTTTTCACCCCTATCCATGAGGAACCCGGAAGCGCCCCATTTTGATAGCGCTATGCTACACTGCGACTATGACTTCTTCTAGCACAACATCCCCAACTGCCCCCACACTGCGGTTGCTACCAGCTTACTTGGGCACGTCATCTATTGAGGAAGCCGTTCGTACGGCCCGTGGTCGACGAGTGCTGTGGCTTGAAATTTTGGTCAATGACCGGCTGGATCTGACACCGTGGAGTTCGGAGCCAGCCGTACAGGCCGCCTATCTCACAGCATGCCGCTGGTACACACACTATCGACGACTGATCACCTTCGTCTTGAACCGTGCCCCGCTCCCGACCACTCCTGGGCCAATCGACGCTCGGGATTATCGGACCTTTGCCGAGGCGCTCTACTTTGTCTACGCTCACCCTTGACCAACTGGTCTCCCTTCTCACACGCTATGTCACCGAAACCGGGGAAACGCTTGATCTTCTCCTCATCGGTGCGCTGGCATTACCGGCCTATGGAATTCCAGGTCGCGCCACTCACGATGTGGATGCTGAAGTAGCAGGCCCGATTGGTAGCTTATTGGACTTTCTGACCAACGCACAGGTACCGGCGGATCTGACGCAAAACTTTTCAGGCTGGTCGATTGTCGCCATGCCTCCAGGCTACCGAGACCGGTCGACGATCTTGGTTGATCGGCCGAATTTCCGCATCCGTATCCTCACACCACTCGATTTCGTTCTCGCGAAACTGCGCCGGGGAACCGATGTAGATTTGGAAGATGCCTTGCTTGTCGCCCAACAGCACCGGATCAGCGCTGAGGACATTCGTATCACCGCGCAATCAGCTCTCGCAGCCTCTCCCCAGGATACAGCCCTCTTCCTATTTCGCAAGACCGTCGATCTGTTTTGCCAGAATCTCCCTGAAACCACAGAAAACTAGTTCGGGCCCTAAAGACAAGTGGGAGCCGTACGACGTCACTCAGGAAGAAAAGTGGCTTCGTATCGCGCACGAGTACAATTCAAAGAATCAGCATCGCATCGCCGTAGCTATAGAAGCGATACCGCTCGTTGACTGCTTCTTCATATGCAGCCCGTATCGACTCGATTCCAGCGAACGCCGACACCAGCATGAGTAGCGTGGTCCGTGGGAGATGGAAATTTGTCATGAGGGCATCGACGATCTTGAACTGGAATCCCGGTGTGACGAAGAGCCGGCTCTCGCCGGACATTGGAACGACCTCCCCCTTTTCTTTGGCAACTGTTTCAAGCGTACGAACTACTGTTGTACCGACAGCCACCACTCGGCCACCGGCCCGTTTGGTCGCCTGGACCACGTTCGCAGTATCTTCGCTGATCGTGAATCCTTCTACTCCCATCTGGTGATCCTCAATTCGCTCGGTCGTCACAGGCTTGAACGTACCGGGGCCAACATGGAGCGTCACCGTCGCCATGTTGATCGAGGCTTCGCGCAGTCGTCTCAACAAGTCTTCCGTCAAGTGAAGCCCCGCCGTCGGAGCCGCGATCGCGCCCTCGTGTTTGGCAAAGACCGTCTGATACCAGCGATGATCTTCCTGCGTCGCTGCGCGCTTCATGTACGGTGGAAGCGGCATGACCCCTCGTGTTTGAAATACTTGTGTCATCGGAACCGGACTGTCCACCAACACTTCGGTGCCTGTCGCATCACGCTTCACGATCGTTGCGCGAGATTGTTGATCAAACTCAATAACCTGGCCAACGCGAAACGAACCTTTCACCATGATTTCCCACCGGCCCTGACCAAGATCCTTCACGAACAACACTTCGACTGATGTCCCAGTCGGTTTCTTGACCCCAGATACTCGTGCGGCCATCACCTTTGTGTCGTTCACGACAAGAAGGTCACCCGGCTCCAACAATGCAGGAAGCTCGGCAACATGACGATGGGTCAGTTGTTGGGTTGCTCGATCCAACACCAGCAATCTCGCGCGGTCACGCGGGATAACGGGCTCCGACGCGACCAGGGATGGATCGAACGGAAAATCGAACTCGGAGAGGTGCATTAGCCCACAGTATTCATGATGGTTCGTGACGAAACCGCCAAGACGCCAAGCGAGACGAGCATGCGGAGTCCTGAGGTGGCCGAGGCATACTTGAAACAGTATGTCGAGGCTGCGAAGGACGAGCCTGCCCACTGGCCGCGCGAAGCTGGCGGCCAAGATGGTCGTAGCGGCGTATCGGCGGTTGCAGTAGAAGCACTCATGAATCGTGTGGGCTAGGATGGAGGGGCCGCAGGGATCGGAGGCACAGGAGGGGCTTGAGTCAAGGACGCATCCTGAATCTCTGTCCCAGGATAGTAGTAACGAAGAATGCTCGAAAACGAATAGCCCAATTCCGCCAATTCTTTCGCGCCCCACTGACACAGGCCAACCGCATGACCTGCCCCGTAGCCGGAGAAGACGACATCCTGCCCGACCGAGTCGATGGCAAATTGTGTACTGGGCACCACCGTATACCCCACCATTTTGCGCAGGTCTTCGCCCCGTAGCGTCAACTCCCCGCTCGAGTGCACAATCTGTATGGTCGCCACTCGTCCGGCACGGCTATAGGCAAGCGGTGTGATTCCCAAGATTGTTCCTACCGCAAATCCCCGTTGCCGCAAATTCTTTTCCAACGTGTCGAGCTTGACGGAGGCCTTCCATTGATAAAACGGAGACTCAAGATCGAACGGGCATTCGACACCTTTTAAATATGGGAGATCCTTCGACCACACATTCATGGCATCTTCCGTGATTCCTGCGGCAGTCGACGAGAATGCCGCATAGATCGGAGCACCTTGGTACACCACCACCAAGCCTCTCGTCGATTCGACCGCCTGGATCACCCGTTCATCGACACCGTGACGGCCACGATAGACCTGATCTTGGGTACTAGCAACGACATCGTAGTCCCGTGTGGCACTGAGCATATGTTGGTACAGCGCATAGGTCCTGGCCGCAATGGCCTGAACCTTCAACATCTCGGGATGCCAGGCAGAATTGACCTCCGCCGGTACCACCCCTTTGACATACTCTTCCAAATCGACATGATTGACGAGGAGCAGTCCCTTCCCTCGCCGAACCAGCTGGATCACCCCACTGATTTGTAGGCCACCTTTGTCATCACTCGCGTGAAGTGCTGTCCTCCTGCCGTTTCCATTGAGCCAGAGCTTGAGGTCGTGATTCCCAGCCCGTAACGTCAGCTGATCGCTCACGACCGGTTTGCCGTTGAGTATCAACGCACGGCCACGCACCTTAATCCGCAAAACAGGCCGATACGACCAGGCCTCATCATGTTCATCAGTGACCCAAATGGTCTGATCGGTATGTACTTCCAGCTGCTGGACATCAGGAGCCAAGAGCACGCGAATCGATTGCGCCGCCCCCGCCTCTGGCATCATGATCGAGCCGAGGCAGATCCCCACTCCCGCTGCGCCGGCCCAGAACCGCGCGGCTATCATCGGCGAAAGAGCCATCCTATAAAATAGAATAGCAGACTCAGAAGGATGCTGAGAACAATACTTGTCGCGATGGGAAAATAGAAGCCGAAATTGTCACGTTTGATGGAGAGGTCGCCCGGGAGCTTACCGAGCCAACTGAAGGCGTTCCCTAAGCCAGGAATCCGCTCCACAACGACCAACAGAACCCCGAGCGCAACGATTCCAAACCCTATTCCGATTAAGACCTTGCCAAGCGTCGTCCATTCCGGCATCGACTTTCATCCCAATGAGCGGCGTCTGCAAGCAGTCGGGGAACACAGCACACAGCACTAGCCATTGACCAAACATTCTGCGATCTGAATGGCATTCAGCGCGGCTCCTTTGCGAAGATTGTCGGAGACCACCCACAGATTGAGGCCGTTCGTGATCGATTCATCCTCCCGTACGCGACCGATATAGACCTCATCTTTTCCGGTCGCATCGAGCGGCATCGGATACAGCTTCTTCACTGGATCGTCATAGACAATCACGCCGGGCATGGCGGCCAGTGCAGCACGCGCCTCGTTCGCCGTCAATGGACGCTCCAATTCAACGTTGATTGCCTCAGAATGGCAGCGCAGCACGGGAACCCGTACCGTCGTGGCGGTGACCCGAAGGCCCGGTGCATTGAGAATCTTTCGTGTTTCCTTGGCAATCTTCACCTCCTCCGAACAGTCACCCCCATCATTAAACGAGCCGATGTGCGGCAAGAGATTGAAGGCAATCTGGTGGGGATAGATTTCGATTTTGATGTCTCGAAACGCCAGGAGATCTTTGGTTTGCTCCATCAGCTCGTCCATCGCTGCCGAACCCGTCCCCGAAACGGACTGAAACGTCGTCACCACCACACGCTTCACCCCCACCGCGTCATGAAGGGGCTTGAGTGCCATCACCAACGGAGTGGTCGTACAGTTTGGAATAGCCACGATTCCTCGAGGCATCAAGCCTAATGCAGCGGCATTCACTTCGGGAACCACCAAAGGAACCTGATCATCCATCCGGAACACAGCACTATCGTCGATGACAACGATTCCAGCCGCGCCCAATCGCTGGCCATACTCTTTGCTGATGGCATCAGTAGCCGAGATAAACGCCAAATCCACTCCCTCGAACGAAGAGGATTCGGTCAGCTCTTCAACTGTCCACTCCCTGTCCTGACAGGTCATCACTTCGCCGGCTGACCGTTTAGACGCAAAAAGCCGGAGGCTGGCAAGTGGAAATTTCCGTTCCTCTAAAATCTCCAGCGTTTCTTGCCCAACCGCGCCGGTGGCTCCAAGAACGGCCACCGTATACCCTGGTTTCTTCTTGATCATGAAGCGCCTACTCCAATGCCAATACGCGAATACGATGATTAAAGGTGTCGGCCACCAGCAACGCTCCGTCGCGATCGGCAACGATACCGAATGGGTAACACAAACTTGCTTCTCGTGCGACGCCGCCATCGCCGGAATAAGATGGAACGCCTTGCCCCGCAACGCAGAAGCCCATCCCTGATTCCCAATCCCACTGCCGGATGACATGATTGTCTGAATCGGTCAGAAAGAGATGTCCCTCATGATCGAATGCAATTCCAGTCGGGCGCGAAAGACTGGCTGACGGCGCATCCGATGGCGACTCATACCGATAGACTCCGCCGTCGCCGGCCACTGTGGTCATCAACCCTGACGAGAGTTCGACGCATCGCACTCGGCCATTGAACGTATCAGCAACATAGAGCCGATCCGCCACGAGCGCCAATCCACTGGGACCGGCAAGAGAGATCTCGATCGCTCGCTTCCCATCACCATCGTACGTCGCAATCCCGTTTCCAGCAATCGTCTGAATCACACCGGTCTTGAGATCGACCATCCGTACACGATGATTGCTCTGATCAGCGATATAGAGTCGTCCCGCGTTGTCGATGGCCAGCGCCGCTGGTTCATTGAGTGCCGCCTGGTTGGCAGGACCGCCATCGCCGGAGAAGCGTGCCTGACCAGTTCCGGCCACGGTCGACATGATCCCGGTTTCAGCATCGACCATCCGCACGCGATGATTCATCGTATCAGCGATATAGAGATTCCCCTCCCGATCCACCACGACCGCCGTCGGGAAGTTGAGATGGGCACTCACCGCTGGCCCGCCGTCTCCACCATACTGTTTGGGAGACGCGACTGCGTGATTCGTCCAATACCGGACCGTTCCGCTCACATCAGCATGTTGAGTAAATTTTGCGGGACTACGTTCGCCAGCATCATCGGCCAAAGGGTCTTCATCCGTGAGTGGGACGGGAGCGTCTCGTTGTACAGCCGCATGCAGGTGCTCCCCGCCGAATGTCCCAGCTACGGTTGATAGCATACCGGTGGCACGATCGACTTTGCGAACGAGATGATTTTCGGAATCGGCGACATAGACATTCCCGTGACAATCGACCGTCACACCCTTCGGCTCGTTCAAACAGCCCTGCATTGAAGGTCCGCCATCTCCCGCACAGCCAGGTTCGCCGTTACCAGCAAGTGTTCTGATCATCCGTGTAGAAAGAATGGCAGCCATGGTTCAGCGTCGAGGACTAATTCAAGTTTCGGAGAATTGCCTCGCCCATCTCCACAGTACCAACAATCTTCCCTCCAGGGCTCTGAATATCTTTGGTTCGATAGCCAAGGTCGAGGGTTTTCACGATGGCCTGTTCGATGGCTTCCGCTTCTTGATCGAGTTGGAAGGCATACGACAGCATCATGGCAGCCGATGAGATCGTGGCGATGGGGTTCGCGATATTTTTCCCTGCGATATCCGGGGCACTCCCATGAATCGGCTCAAAGAGGCCGATCTTGGCCCCGATACTTGCCGACGGCAACATCCCGATCGAGCCGGTCAGCATCGCCGCTTCATCGCTCAGAATGTCTCCGAACATGTTATTGCAGAGCAGCACGTCGAATTGTCGGGGGTTTCGCACCAGTTGCATGGCAGCGTTATCCACATAGATATGTCCCAGTTCAACGTCCGGATAGGACGCGTGGACGTCGATGACTACCTTGCGCCACAGTTCAGATGATTCCAACACATTCGCCTTGTCGACCGAGGTGACCTTCTTGCGCCGTTTCCTCGCCGCCTCGAACGCAACCTTGGCGATTCGTCGAACCTCTTCCGTTGTATACACTTCCGTATTAACCCCTCGCTCTTCACCGTTCGGCAACTTTTCGATCCCCTTCGGTTTGCCGAAGTAGATCCCGCCGGTAAGCTCGCGGATTACGAGGATATCGATCCCCTCGACCACCTCGCGCTTCAACGTGGACGCATCCACTAAATTCGAATAGAGCTTCGCCGGCCTCAAGTTAGCATAGAGTCCTAACGCTTCCCGGATTCCGAGTAGTGCGCGTTCCGGCCGAAGGCTATACTCCAAACTCTCCCATCGAGGTCCCCCAACGGCACCCAGCAAGACGGCATCGCTTTGCTTGGCAAGCGCCAAGGTGTCATTTGGCAGCGGCACCCCCACTTTATCAATCGCCTGCCCACCGATATCAGCTGCAACAAACTCGAACGAGTGCCCATACTTCTCAGCAATGACCTTCAGAACCTTCACGGCTTCTGGAACAATCTCACGCCCAACTCCGTCGCCCGCCATTACCGCAATCTTGGCCTTCACTGTTGCTCCTTTCGATAACACAATCGGCTCATGGCCTATTCCAGTATCGTTTCATCTTCGATCCGCCAGGCCGGATCAACGAGACACAAAAACTCGATATCGGTCTCTCCACTATTTTCCACAAGCTGGTGCCCTCCTGGCGGCACATAGATGGTCGTTCCGGCTTCGATCACCGTGACGTGGTCGTCGATCGTGAAGTGGCCCCGCCCTGCAATAAAATAATAGACTTCCGACGAGACCAACACATGGCGCTTCGAGCGTTGGCCAGACGGTAATGTCCCGTGGGCTAGACTATAATTGAGGTTGAGCTGATGCTTGGCAGGGTGAAAAATCTCCCGCAAACGTGTCTCGTCTCCAGCCAGAAACTCGGGGCGATCCGCCAGCGTCACCTTGAACACGGACAAGCCCTCTCAATCCAACAGGCCTCACCACAGACAGTGAAACTGTACCGTGGAGATCCGCGTCAAATCAAGTTCACCTTCTGCTCGCCTTGCGCCTGTTTTGTCGCCAGGTAGGCCAACTTATTCAGGGCGCTGATATACGCCCGAGCAGAGGCCGTAATGATATCGGTATCGGCGCCGTGGCCTGTGACCGTCCGACCATCCTCTTGCACCCGCACTGACACTTCACCCTGTGCATCTGTTCCACCAGTGATGGCCTTCACAACATACATCAACAACTTGCTCTTCGTCTGTGTCATAGCCGCAATGGTGCGGTACACGGCATCCACCGGCCCATCACCAGTCCCGGTTTGAACAGTGGGGGTGCCGTCGATTTCCAGTTCGACTGTGGCTGTTGGAACCCGATCCGTTCCACTCGATACCTGTAGTCCCTTGAGTCCAATGCGCTCGCCCATCTTCGACAACTCTTCGGAGACAATCACCTCGAGGTCTTCCTCGAAAATCTCTTTCTTTTGATCGGCAAGTTTCTTGAACCGCTCGAAGGCATGGTTGACCTCTGCCTCGCCGAGCTTGTACCCCAACTCTTCGAGACGCTGTCGGAACGCATGACGCCCAGATAACTTACCCATCACCATTTGGCTTTCGACCAATCCGATCGATTCCGGGCGCATGATTTCATAGGTCGTCTTCTCTTTGAGCAAGCCATCCTGATGAATGCCTGACGTATGGGCAAAGGCGTTTGCCCCAACGATCGCCTTATTGGGTTGCACCACCATCCCTGTGATCTTGCTGACCAGACGACTGGTCTTCGCAATTTCCTCGGTTCGAATACGAGTATCCGCCTGATAGAAATCCGCCCTGGTACGGAGTCCCATCGCGATTTCTTCCAAGGATGTGTTCCCAGCGCGCTCTCCGATTCCGTTGATCGTACATTCCACTTGGCCGGCCCCATTCATAATCGCCGCCAAGCTGTTCCCCACTGCAACCCCCAGATCGTTGTGGCAATGGACCGAAATCACCGCGTGTTTGGCATTGGGAACCTTATCGCAAATCCCCTTGATCAGTGCGCCAAATTCTTGTGGGACGGCGTACCCTACCGTGTCAGGAATATTCACCGTGCTAGCTCCGGCAGCGATGACCGCCTCAATGACCTCGTAGAGAAACGAGGGATCTGATCGGCTCGCATCCATTGGAGAAAATTCGACATCATCCACATAACCCCGCGCCCGCTGGACCATCTCCACCGCACGCTGCTTGGCTTGCTCCCGTGTCATCCGGAACTGGTGTTTCAAATGAATATCGGACGTTGACAGGAACGTATGGATGCGAACTTTTGGCGCGCCTTTCAACGCTTCCCATGCTCGATCGATATCTTCGGGTCGAGCCCGTGCCAGACTACAGATCGTCGGTCCTTCGACCTCCTGTGCGATACGCCGCACCGCTTCAAAGTCTCCGGGCGAGCTATAGGCGAATCCTGCCTCAATAATATCGACACCAAGCCGGGCCAGTTGTTTGGCGACCATGACCTTTTCTTCCACGTTCATACTGGCGCCAGGCGATTGTTCGCCATCTCTCAAGGTCGTATCAAAAATTTTGATCATGCGTGCCATGGTTGACCTCCGATGCAAGCTGCTCAAAAATTCCTTCCGGCAAGGCCGCAAGGAGTGAGAACCCCGAGGCGTACGCGTGTGGTACGTTGAGGGGTTTGAACGACTGAGACCGCAACGGGAAGGCTTTTTCAGCAGCTTGTAAAAAACAAAAGCCTCCATCCCTATGAGACCCAGGGACGAAGGCTTGACGCACTCCGTGGTACCACCCTGATGTAGTCTGAGGACCAACTGGTCGTCAAACCCTTCATTCAGCCTCTTACGAAGGCAAGGCGGAATCTCCTACTTCATGTTCGGAGATTCGGCTCGGAGGCGAGTTCGGCGACATCTAGGCTGGTTTGCACCACCCACCAGCTCTCTTCACAACACTGATCACCCCATGTCTAGATGACTCGCGTACTACTCCTCGTCTTCGCCGTTCACAAATTTTTCAGTTTCTCCCACTGTTATCCGCCGTTATAAATTTGATTCAATCGGCGGAGGCTCGACTTTTCCGATGCTCTTTTTCCCAGCTGCAGGAGCAACCAGCGAAAAAACTCTCTCGACCGGTCCCATCAATGCATAGCCGGCAAAGATGACAAATAACATGACCGCTGGCCAAGCTGCCACCAGCATCAGCGTCAGAATACCCCAGACCAGGTAGGTAATCTGCCTGTGGCCCTTAAATTTCAGCTCTTTAAAGCTTCGATACTTGATCGTGCTGACCATTAGAAACGAAAGCGCCAACGTCATGAGCAAGACCACGATCGGCCTGACATCACCTCCCATCTTGAGGAGGTAATGATCAAAGACCACCAGTGACGCCACCACCCCGGCTGCGGCTGGGATCGCGAGACCCGTAAAGTACTTCCCATCTGCTAGCGCGACGGTAGAGTTGAATCGCGCTAACCGCACGGCGCCCATTGCCACATAGGCAAACATCACGGCCACGCCAAACGTACCCTGCCCACTTAACGCCCACGAGTAGATCAACAACCCCGGTGCGACACCAAATGACACGACATCGGACAGCGAGTCATACTCCATCCCGAACTGACTCGTACTATTAGTCAATCTGGCCGACTTGCCATCCAAAACGTCAAAAATCATGGCGACAAGAATCGCGATGGCTGCTTCCAGATAGTGACCGTTAAAAACGGACAGAATGGCGAACACGCCGCAAAATAAGTTACCGGTCGTGAAGAGGTTTGGAATGAGATGCATAGCGGCTTTCCGCCGTTTCCCATCTTTCCCGAACGAGTTTTTGAAGCCTGCCGTTTTCATGGCAACTCTCCAATAATGGTTTCGCCGCCTTTCACACGATCACCCACCGCCACCCGAATCTTTGTACCTATCGGAAGGAACGTATCCATGCGCGACCCGAACCGGATCAAGCCATATCGCTCACCACGTATCGCCTGCTCCCGATCCGAGATCCAACAGACGATTCGCCGAGCGATCAGCCCCGCGACTTGCACACACAACACCTTGATGCCGTTGTGCGTCTTGATCATCACAGCGTTCTGTTCGTTCCGCAGCGTTGCATCCGGCTTGCTCGCAACCAAAAACAACCCCGGCTGATACTGAATACCTTCCACGACCCCATCGCAAGGCATACGGTTAATGTGGACATCGAAGACATTCAAAAAGATCGTAAGCCTGACACTACGTTCTTTCAGGTAGCGGGGCTCAAACTCTTCCTCGATGGCGATCACCTTGCCATCGCCGGGTGCAACAATCAGATTGGGACCTTGTGGGATCACTCGGGCCGGGTTTCGAAAAAACCAGGCAGAGAACAGCGTTGCAATCCCACCAAGAAACGCAACAACCGGCCATCCCAGCCATGCTGTCAAGAGTGTAACGCCGACAGGAGCTGCAATGAAGGGAATTCCTTCTTTGGCAAAGGGAACACCGACAGCACGATCCGCCACGGAACAACCTCAGTTCTTCGTCTTATCGACGAGTTGATCTTTCTTGAGCCACGGCATCATTCCACGCAGCTTCGCACCAACCGCCTCGATGGGATGCGTCTCGCCTTTGGCAAGCAACGCATTGTACACCGGTCGATTGGCTTGATTCTCCAAGACCCACTCCCTGGCAAACCGCCCGGTCTGGATTTCATCCAAAATCTTCTTCATCTCCTGCTTCGTCTGTTCAGTCACCACACGCGGGCCTCGCGTCACATCGCCATACTTCGCCGTCGTGCTGATCGAGTAGCGCATATTGGCAATCCCACCCTGATAGATCAAATCAACGATCAGCTTGACCTCGTGCAAACATTCAAAATACGCCATTTCTGGCGAGTACCCAGCTTCGACCAAGGTTTCATACCCGGCCTGGATCAACGACGTCAGTCCTCCGCAAAGCACTGCCTGTTCGCCAAATAAATCGGTCTCAGTTTCTTCGCGGAAATTCGTTTCAATGACACCAGCTCGTCCACCGCCGATCGCACTCGCATACGCCAATCCAACCTGTCTCGTGGTCCCACTGGGGTCCTGATGAATCGCAAGGAGACACGGAACCCCGCTGCCCTTCGTATATTCTGAACGGACGAGGTGTCCTGGCCCCTTGGGAGCAACCATGAAGACATTAATTGAAGGCGGAGGCACAATTTGGCCAAAGTGAATGTTGAATCCATGCCCAAACGCCAGATATGCTCCCGGTTTGAGATTGGGTGCGATATCCTGCCGGTAGATAGACGCTTGCGCTTCATCCGGAGCAAGAATCATGATGACATCCGAGGCCTTCACCGCATCGGCAACCGGCATAACTTTGAGTCCACTCTGCTCTGCTTTCTTCCATGAGGCGCCTTCTCGCAAGCCGATCACGACAGTCACACCGCTCTCTTTCATATTGAGCGCATGCGCATGTCCCTGGCTGCCATAGCCGATCACGGCAACCTTCTTGTTTCGAATCTGTTGGATATCGGCATCCTTATCGTAAGAGATATTCATGACTCACCCTTTCCATCATCCTTCAATAATATCGAAAGTTACGTACGTCGCAGAACGCTACTCACGAGCGATTTTCTTCGCCTGAGAGACAGCGGGACGGACCGGCTCACGTGCAACGGCGACCCGACCGGTACGGATCAAATCCTTGATCCCAAGCGGCTGTAACAAGTTGATAATCGCTTCAACCTTCTTGGGATCTCCGGAGACTTCGATCGTGTAGGTACTCGGGGTCGAATCGATCACATTCGCTCGAAAGATATCCACGATCCTGAGCGCTTCGGCTCTATCCGCATCCTTCGTATGGACCTTGATAATCGCCGTCTCTCGTGAGACAAACTCCGTCTCATTCAAATCCACGACCTTGATGACATCAATGAGTTTATTCAGCTGCTTCACGATCTGCTCAATAATCCGCTCATCACCCGACGTCACAATCGTCATCTGAGACATGGATGGATCAAGCGTCGGAGCGACTGACAGGCTCTCGATATTGAACCCACGGCCGCTGAATAATCCTGCAACCCGTGATAAGACGCCAAATTTATTTTCAACTGTTACTGAAATAATATGTTCCATGCAACGCTTTCAGCTGATAGTCGTTTGCCGACAGTTTCCCTATGCCGTGAGGACCGTATCTTTATCCTCCGGCGTCACCTTTCCTGCACCAGCCTGCTTCTTCTTCAACTCCGGTGGATCTTCCAGGAGCATCTCATGGTTGCAACCACCGGCCGGGATCATCGGATAACAATTCTCGTATGGGTACGTCGGCACATCGACAATGACAGGTTTATCGGTCGCCATGGCTTCTTTCAGGACGGCATCGAGGTCTCCGACCTTCTTGACCCGCAATCCCACTGCACCATAGGCTTCCGCCAGTTTCACGAAATCCGGAGTCGTACCAAGATCGCTCGACGCGTAGCGCCCTTCATAGAACAGGTCCTGCCATTGGCGAACCATGCCGTGAAAACCATTGTTCAAGATGATGATCTTCACCGGCAACTTACTGATGATCGCCGTGGCCATTTCCTGCATATTCATCTGAATGCTACCGTCTCCTGCGATACACAAGACCAGTCGGTTCCGGAACGCCGCTTGGGCCCCCATTGCGGCAGGGAATCCGA
The DNA here is from genome assembly GCA_005116745.1 of Nitrospira sp. Taxonomy (NCBI): domain Bacteria; kingdom Pseudomonadati; phylum Nitrospirota; class Nitrospiria; order Nitrospirales; family Nitrospiraceae; genus Nitrospira; species Nitrospira sp. Next base: position 115,215 of record SWDS01000008.1, read on the forward strand.
ACCCCATCGTGCCAAGCCCGCCCGAGGTCAACCATCGATTTGGCTTTGCCAACTTGAAATACTGTGCGGCCCACATCTGATGTTGTCCGACATCAGTTGCCACAATCGGATCTCGATCCCTCGTCAATTCATAGAGCCGCTTCACCACCTGCTGCGGCTTGATCGGTCCATCTTGCTCTTGGTGATACGTCAAGGGATGAGCCTGCTGCCACTCGTGTATTTGATCCCACCAGGGCTTCCGAAGGTCCTTCTGTTCCCCATTCACCGTCGCACGCAGGATCTGGTTCAACTCCCGGAGCACCGTCTTACAGTCGCCCACAATCGGAATATCGACATTGATATTTTTCCGAATGGAAGTCGGATCGATATCGACATGAATCACTTTCGCATAAGGACAGAACTCCGCCACCTTCCCCGTCACTCGATCATCGAATCGCGCGCCAACGGCGATCACCAGATCGGAATAATGCATGGCCATGTTGGCTTCATAGGTGCCATGCATCCCCAGCATCCCCAGCGAGAGAGGATGCTCTCCAGGAAACACCCCGAGTCCCATCAGCGTCATGTCCACCGGAATGTGGGTCATCTCAGCCAATTCAAGCAGTTCCTGTGAAGCGCCTGAAAAACCGACACCGCCGCCGACATAGAGAATCGGCTTCTTGGCTTTCGTGATGGCTTCAGCCGCCTGCTTGATTTGCCACTTATTTCCTTCGTAGGTCGGATTATAGCCACGGATGGATACCGAATTCGGATAGGCAAATTCCGCTTTGGCCATCGAGACATCTTTAGGAATATCGACGAGGACCGGACCAGGTCGACCGGTCGTCGCGATATAAAACGCCTCTTTGATCGTAGCGGCTAAGTCGTTGACGTCCTTTACAAGGAAATTGTACTTCGTGCAGGGTCGACTCAAGCCGATGTTGTCCGCTTCTTGAAAGGCATCATTTCCGATCAAACTGGTTGGAACTTGTCCACTGAAACAGACGAGCGGCACCGAATCCATGTACGCATCGGCCAACGCAGTAATGACGTTGGTCATGCCGGGTCCGGAGGTGACCAGGCAGACGCCTGCCTTTCCCGTCGCCTTCGCGTAGCCCTCCGCCATATGGCCAGCACCCTGCTCATGGCGTGTCAAAATCACTTCAATGTCTTTTTGTTGATGGAGTGTATCGAAAATCTTCAGGACGACGCCGCCGGGAAGTGCAAAGAGCGTCTTCACGCCTTCCCGCTTCAGACACTCGATGAAGATTTCAGCACCGGTGAGCTTCATAACAACCCTCCCTACAACTGCATGAGACGATCTGCCGTAAATAATCAGATATCAAAAGGACACGTCCAGCGGAGGACGCATCATCATGCAGAAATATCTTTAAAATCAAGGGGAAAGATTCGAGATCCTAGCATCCCCATCAAGACCCGTCAATACAGCGCCACGTGAATCACCGAGAGCACTGGCCACGAGGCGTTTGAGAAGAAGCGTGAGCGGAAGACCTATAAGCCGGATTCTGTCCCGCAAAGAGGTTGCCCTCTTTACCTGGATGATCATTTCTCTGGGATTCGAGTTACTTCGAACCTCAAGCGACCTACCCGAAGACCTCGACCGGGCCAGTCGGCGCACAAGAGTCCGTGAGGAGCCCTGTACATGTCTTCCTATTTGGCCTTGCACCGGGCGACGCTTACCGTGCCGTTGGTGTCACCACCCCCGCGGTGGGCTCTTACCCCACCGTTTCATCCTTACCTGAGCCGCCGCAACCAGATCGAATCTCGTTGCCTTGGCCATCGGCGGTTTGTTTTCTGTGGTGCTGGTGTCGGATCGCTCCGCCTGGGAGTTACCCAGCGCCCTGCCCATGGAGTCCGGACTTTCCTCTCGATACCGAAGCACCGAGCGACCATCCAGTCTTCCACCCACGCCTACTCAGTATAAAGGACCAGGATCGGTCGCGACAAGCAGACCGGCTTAGGTGTATTCGACGAATGGTCGATTAGGATAGGGCGAGGCCCGTTATCGTACACCCACGTCCGGCAACGGAGCCGCCGGGACAGGTGTCCGCTTCTGATAAATAGCCATGGCCTCCGGCATCCACTCCTTCAATTGGTCGATTCTGGTATCGTTGCTGGGATGGGTGGAGAGAAACTCCGATTGTCCTCCACCACCCGACGCTTGTCCCATTCGTTCCCAGAGTGCCACCGATTCGCGCGGGTCATAGCCGGCATCGGCCGCCAGGAGAATCCCCACATAATCAGCCTCAGATTCATGCTTGCGACTGAACGGAAGCAAGACACCGACCTGTGCACCCGCACCCAGTGCCGCCATCGTGGCTTGACCGAGCATCGGATTCCCCCCACTAATCCCAATGGCAGCACCGATGACCTTCAGCCCAATATTCGTGGCCTGCCCCTGACTCATACGCTCGGCCCCATGACGAGCCAGCGCATGCACCACTTCATGGCCCATCACCGCCGCCAGCCCGGCTTCCGTCTTGGCCATGGGGAAGATGCCGGTGTAGACCGCCATCTTCCCGCCAGGTAGCGCAAAGGCATTCGCGGTCTTGTCGTCCTTGATCACCGTCACTTCCCACTGAAACTGTTGGGCCAGCTGGGCATACTTCGAGCGCTTTGCGGCTTCGACGATGCGTGCGGCAACCCGTTTCACCGGTTCGACCTCACGGGGATCCTGTGACGGCCGCATCTTGGGATCCGTCTTCACCTGATTGTAGGCCTGGGCACCCATCTGCATCTCTTGATTCATCGATGTCATGAGCAATTGTGACCGGCCCGTGTAAGGATTGGTCTCACATCCGACTAACCCGGTCCCTGCTACCAGAAGACAGGTGATTGTCGTCACATTCATGAGTCGCGGAGTATGCATGTTCCATTTCTCCAACCACATACGTTTCTTCTTGATCTCTGCGGATTGACCACTAGGCATTCGATTGATAGATTACCGTCCCCCAACGCAGGATTTCTAGGTGGTATAGGAACATCATGAGCGAGCCGCGTGTTCACAACAAAATCGAGCGTATCGGCATCGACGAGTCCGGCAAGGGCGATTACTTTGGCCCCCTCGTCATCGCCGCCGTGTTTGTTGACGCCACGACACAGGGGGAACTCAGGCTCATGCAGGTCCGGGATAGCAAGAAGATTTCGGACGGGCGGATTCTTGAGATGGCTCCCGACATCAAAACCATCTGCCCGCACAGTGTCATCGCGATCGGGCCGCAGAAGTACAACGAGCTTTATGCGAAAATCCGCAATCTGAATCGCCTCCTGGCCTGGGGTCACGCCAAAGCACTTGAAACCCTGCTCGAACGAGTGACCTGCGAGCGAGCCATCTCCGATCAATTCGGCAACGAGCGGTTGATTCTGAATGTGCTGCAGGAAAAGGGGCGAAAGATCGTGCTGGAACAGCGGACGAAAGCGGAATCGGACTTGGCCGTAGCCGCCGCTTCGATCTTGGCTCGCGCTGAATTTTTGCTTCGATTGAACCGCCTCTCCAGCGAAGTCGGTACTACCCTGCCCAAAGGCGCCTCGCCAACTGTCGAACTCGCCGCGAAAATGATCATCAAGAAACATGGGCAGGACCGGCTGGGGTCAGTGGCAAAACTGCATTTCAAAACGACGAAGGCCGTGCTGGCGGGGCCGAGTTAGATCATTTCCACCGCCTCATAATCCGGGTCCATCGCTGTATGGTGAGATCTTTATGGCAGCCGTCCCATCATGGTGAGGCAACTGCGGGGGAGCAGAGAGAACGATGCGTACCAACCTATTCGGAAGATTCGACCATTCCTCGTTACAATTCAACGCTGAACGGTTCTGGCAATTGAGGAAAAACCAGTTAGCTCACAAGGTCTGAGTGACAATATCATTGATGGCCTGCTGCATACATTTCGCAACCGCTGCATTGCCTTGTGGCGAATAGTGACGCCCCGGAAGCATCAGCTTCGTGGAATCCACATCCAATAAACATGGGGTGGGGTCAACGTATGCAAGACCAGCCCGTTCAAGCACTTGCTTACCACGTGAACCTAGTTTCCGAAGCTCTCCCCTGCCTGGGAAAAACACCACGAGAGGGGTCGCCCCGTCCTGCTGGACCGACTGTACGAATGCCTTCAAGATCGATGCATTGACTGATATCAGCGCTTCCTCAGAATGGTCAGGGTGGACTGACCATGGAGAAAATAGAGAGGTGAAGAGCCGACCCAAATAGGAGACATGGTAGAACCGCTCACGCCATTCGGACTCCTTATATCTTAGCTGATACTCGATCTTGGGCAACTCGAAAATTGATCCTTTTGCAAAGATGTCTTCAGGAGGCAAGGGAGACGGATTGATATTGATAAGTTCTTCCCCACGCATAATGAAACGGGGTGATGAAAAAGGATATTCCCACTCATGATTACCCAGAAACGGGTACACCCACAAGGTCCGTTCAAGATCATGAGAGATGAAGCCAAGGACCACAACTTTCGGCTTCCACTTGCGGACATCCTTCTGGTATCGCAGGAGCATTTGGTCTAAACCATATCCTGGCACCCCGAAATTCACGACGCGGAACTGAGAACCTAGCATCTGATCTAAGAAATGCCCATAGGTGTCTTCATATCGTACTTCATCGCCGAAGGTATACGAGTCGCCTACCACCGCAATAGTCGTCTGCCCTGTCTGCCTAGGAATTACCGCGCCCTCATGTGGAACGCGGAGCCCCTCAGAGTCGGACCAATAGAGCCCGTCTCCGCCACGTCTGTTTGGTCCAACCGTCCATCCGAGGACATCATCGTGTACGAGCAAAGAAGGGGCGCTCTGGGTTTGATCGAGCAATTTACCATAGCGGGCCTTGGTCTCTTCCCAACTCTTTGGTTTCAGCACCAATGCCCCTCCTACTGCTTCGAACTGGAAGTAATCCCTAACAGCTGCCCTCACTACGATCTCGCCGGTCATAAGAATGAGGACCACGGTAACGAGGTTCATCGCCACAACCATCGGAACATGGCGGGAAGGTGATCGCTTGTGCTCTCGATACCGGTAAAGAATACCTATGCCGCCCGCAAGAAAGCCAACGACAGCACCTAGAAATACCAGCCCTGGTCGGGCGGAGAGAAACACCTCAAAAGTCCTCTCACCTTTCAGATACAGAGCCGTTAATATGGCAGCAAACGACATTTCGGCCAGGCAGAGAGCGCCAAAAAAAAGTGAATCCCGCCGTGAAGGAGAGAGAGCTGCTGTCTCTTGTTCAACCGCGGCCTCTCTTTTCTCACCAAACCGTGCGTACTTCATCGTCGCCTCTGGATGATCTCGACTGTCATTTCGTCTCCCACTGTCCGCAGGGTACCCTCACCACCTTCGCACCATCACCCAACACACCTTATTAAATATTGAGCACAAACCATACCGCTCATACGTGCTACCGTCTTGGCATCACCTGTTTTGCCTTAAATCATTGAAACCTTTGATCTCATAGCGAGTAGAACCACTGGACGAAGAAGCCCACTGTGGCATGCCACTCATGAAGAACGCGTATGCCGTTTCATACAACTTTTCTAGCGCCCTGCGTCCAGACCGGTGATGCAGAACAATCTGTGGCGCACACTGAATGAATCTTACCCGTGTATATCGGAGCGGGAGACTGATGATTACGAAACAAAATAGCCAATCACTTTCTCTTGTTACGCAAGATACGCAGATGAATGAAACCAGTTCCGGTACAGTTGTCTGATATCGTCATAGTTTCGTGGGACTGCCTTAAACCCATTTTCCCTTGCCCGTCATACCTTTGTTTTATGAGCATTGCACTCATCGATCATGCGTACCGGAGCCTCAGCCTTTCGGCGGCCAAATCTTCCTTCCTGGTACATATGCTAAACAATTGCGGTCACGGAACGAACATTTCAACGGTGCGATATGCAACTGAACGCGCTTGCTAATGCGACACTCCCCCAGCTTGCCTGGGTGGCAGAGGTTGACCGTCTGAGTGAACGGGTAACTCTGCGGCATGGCCCTCGCGTCGAAGTGCGCTCGACCTTCTTCATCGAAGGTGTCTGGAACGGCCCATTTCATGCCGGAGCGTTTGGCGACACCGACTGCATGTTTGGAACCGGCGCCATTCTTGACTCAGACTCGATCCGCTTCGTGCCGAGCGCGTCCACGGCCGACTCGCTGTATTACAAGCAGGATAGCTCGCACATCACCATATCCAATTCATTACCCCTCTTGCTGAGCTCCATCGGGGACGCTCTCGATCCTCGCTGTTTGGAATACCCAGACATTTGCGATTCAATCATGGCCGGAATCAACCACTATCGACGAGACATTCCAACTCAAAAGGGAATGTCCACCGCCAGCTATACCGGAATCTACATGTCTCTCGGGAGAGGGTCTGGGAATCAGATAAGCGAATGCCACCGAAATTCGCCAATTTTAAGGATTACCGAGATTACTTACGAGATACGTACGCCCTGATTGTGGCCAATGCGCGAGATCCTGCCAGAACCAAACCGCTGGAAATCCTGTCGACTCAGTCCACAGGGTACGATACTACGGCGGTCAATGCGCTCGCTGGACCCTATGGAATCGCAAAAGTCTTTACCATTACGACGGCTAAGACCAGTGGGCATCTTGCCCATCAAGAAAGCGACGAGGGGCCTGATGATGATGGAAGTGCCATTTGCAAGTCGCTTGGTCTCCCATGCATTCCAATCAACAGACGGGCGTTTGCCGGAGAATTCAAAGACGAACACTGGTTTTACTGTGCGCTCTTCCATAATCAAGATGCGAACCTGTTGGAGATCGGCAAGCACATTTCACAGGTAAGCGTGCTCCTGACTGGACAAGGAGGCTTGATCTGGTCCTCGGATGTATCCAAAGGCCAGCCACTCGATCAAAACTCAGAGCTCAGCAGAAAGGATTCGGGGGGGGGCTAGGCATCGCTGAATGGCGGTTGGTCGTCGGTTTTGTCCATCTGCCGTTGCCATACATCGGAGCCAGACGAGGGTTGGACATCGTCAAGATCACTAATTCATCCGAGATGGATCCCTGGCGCTTGAGAAAGGTCTATGACCGGCCGATCGCCAGGCGGATTGCTGAAGAGGCCGGGGCTCCGAGAGCATTCTTTGGTCAACACAAGCTGGGATCGGTAGTAATTTCCCCTCAACCAGCGATTCCACAGGACACAATGCTACGGAACGAGTTTTTTCAGTATCTGGTGGGCGAAAAGATTATGACAAGATCCGCCATCATGTTCTGGCCATTCGTGCGATGGGTCAACTCAATTCTCCTGATGAGGTCAAAAAAGCGCTACGCGGTCGTCTATTACACAGAACGTGTTGTTTCGATGCTCATCAGACAGCCTTTTCGTTTCAAGCGAATGTGGTCGAAGCTCAACGGTACGCTGTATTGTTTCTGCGTGAATCGTGCAGCAGCAATATACAAGGAACTCCATCTGAGGCAATAAAGGACGTATTGGTTTTTGAGCGTTGCACCGTAGAAGTCCGAGTGAATCTCAGACCGAATCTCCCCCCTTCAAAGTTCACCGACTTGTTTTTTGATGCTTGGGATAATTCCACGACTGGTTCTGCCTCCCAGTGTTGACGCCTTGTCATGCTCCTCGACATCCACACCCCTGGGATGATGTCGATGTCCATAAACATCGGCTGGCTGCTGAGTTGGTCCATGAGGAATTCGGCTAGTTAGCTGCAGGGTCAAATCTTGTATCGTGCATGACCAACTTTCTCTGGATTCACACAGTGAATTGACATGTCTGACACTATTCCATTGAGTTTGTGCGATCGAAGTGAACGCATCTCATGGTTCTTTTGGCTACAGGATCAGTCGAAATTTATGATCCTACATTCATCACTATTGCGCATGAGACGGCCCGACGCAATACGAACGAATGGAGCACCTACGCTGCCTGTGCATCCACCCATCGGTGAAAAGGTCCGCCCCACGCTTGCGGAGTCACGCTCCTCTCTCCTTATAAACCTAGATGGATCTTGAGCCTGGTCGTAGTCCAGCATTGAATGCCTGGCAAACGTTCGAACGCGCGGTCGTTCGACCAAATTCCCTCATGCTCTTCTGCCAGCGCTACTGCGACAAAGGGGACATCGTTTGGATCAATGGCGCCAATCAATGCGTCCGCCTCTGCGAGATATGGTGCGAGACGTTCAAAGGGAACGACCGTAACGGATGTCAGGAGAAGCGTCAGTAACACGTCGAGCTCGTCTCCTTTGAGCCGAGTGGCACGGACAATTTTATTTCGATGTGTTGCGAGCTCATCAAGGGCAAAAGCAGGAAGAAGAAACTCAAAATCAGGAAGGAGCAGAATGCGTCTTGTGATCGAGTCTTTAATGAGTGCGGCGATCAGAATATTCGTATCGAGAACCAGTCTCATGCATTCGAGACCTTGGCATAACGACGCCGCAACCCTACCTTCACGGATCTGGCAAGGTCTTTGGCTGCAGCCTCAGTCAGCGCGCTCCGAGAGGCAAGACGATCTGCCAGCGCCACCTGGCGTGCATACTGCCACAACGCTTGCTCAGCCACGCGAGCCCATGGGATTTCCCGGTGACGCTTGAGAATCGTGTCCAGTTCAGCTGGAACATCAATAACGACCTTCGACCGTGCTCCGCTGTTAGGCTTACGGCTCATCGGGATACTCCTTCTCGAGTACTGCAACTGGAGTTATTATGATGCCGATTTTAACACAGTTCCCGGAAAGTTAAATCGAACTGAACTCTCTAGATACTGTAATCACGAGATGTTGAGCCAGAGCGCGAGGCAGGCGATGTGCGTGGCGGCAAGGAAAGAGGCGCTGTTTTTAGCGTAGCGGGTAGCGATACCCCGCCATCTTTTCAGATGTAGGAAAGCATTTTCAACCAGGTGGCGCAGCTTATAGAGGTCTTCGTCATACGGCCTTTGCACGGTGCGGTTTTTCTTTGGCGGGATGACGACGTTCATGCCCCGTGCTCGCGCCAGCGCAAGGATCGCATCGGTGTCATAGCCTTTGTCCGCAATCAGATGACCGGCGGCCAGCCTGCGTGCAATCTGCTGCGGGACCTTGTGTAACAAGGACTCTGACCGGCATACCATGCGCATCCACGGCCAGATGTATCTTGGTGTTGAGCCCCCTTTTGTGCGGCCCATCTCCTGATTGCCGCCTTTGGCGCCCGCCGCATGGGGGTGAACCTTGCAATGGCTGGCATCGATCATGAGCCATTCGTAATCCGGTTCGTCAATCAGAACGTCCAGCAGGTTTTCCCATACACCCTTGTCCCGCCAGCGGATAAACCGGCGATGCGTATTGCTCCAATCCCCCAGGTCAGGCGGCAAATCCCGCCACGGCGCACCGGTGCGGATGATCCAGAACACGGCGTTGATAAACAAACGGTTGTCTCTCGCAATGCCTCCCCATACGCCTTCGCGTCCGGGCAGATGCGGCCCCAGTAATTTCCATGTTTCATCAGATATATCGTGGCGGCGGTGGGCAGGGATCACCTTTTTCATGAGAGCCTCCTTCGTTGGCCTCATGATTCTCTCACATCTTCAATCTCGTGACTACACTATCTAGCTCGCCTCTTCCTCGCCACGCACGATATGCCCTTTCTTTCGGACGAGAGCTGCTCAGCGAGCCGACGAATGGGTCTGTTTCGCACCGCGAAAATGTTTGATTGCAAGACGAGACCCCAGATTATGCTCGGATAGTATACTTGAAGGTCGGACTTGACCGGACACTACTGCTCGGTCAGCATCCATAGTGGTAGCATAGTGGATGCTCAATGAGAGGGGGGTGAGTATGGCAACCTTGACCATCAAGAATATTCCGGAACCGGTGGTGACGCGACTCAAGCAACAAGCGGCCGCGCAGCATCGAAGCCTAAATTTTCAGGTTATCTCGTTTCTTGAGCAAATGACCCACAGTGTCCCGGTTGATGCGGATGCGTTGTTGGCCCGTGCTCGGGCGCTTCGTCGCGCACCGAAAGGAGTCAACGTGACGGATCGGCCCTTAGAAGAACTGAACGTGGTCGGTCGGCCATGATCGTGGCCGATACGAATCTCCTGATTTATCTGTATGTCTAAGGGCACCGGACGGCTGAGAGCGAAGCCGTGCTGCAGCGCGACCTCTCCTGGGCAGTTCCATTGCTCTGGCGATCCAAATGTCGGAATGTGCTGATCGGGCTTGTCCGCAGGGATGTGCTGTCATTGGAGGCAGTATCGGCCATCCTCGAAGAAGCAGAACGGCGGCTGCCTGGCCATGAGTACAGTGTCATGTCCCATCACGTGCTGAGCCTCGCGGCGCAATCCGGCTGTTCGGCGTACGATTGCGAGTTTGTTGCCTTGGCGCAAGATTTACGGGTGCCTTTGGTGACGACTGACCGGCAGATTCTTAAGGTATTTCCCACCGTGGCGGCTTCACCAACCGCGTTTGTCGGCTGAGTGTGGGCATGCATCGGCTCCAACCTTGGCGTTGAATTCTTCTTGGCTGCAATCCTGTTCCCCTGCCTGTAGTCCTTGCCACTCACCAGTGGCCAGAATGGGGCGGCCAATGATGCTCGATTGCAAGATGTGACCCTCATCAATTGCCAAGCGAAACAAGTCAATAGTCATGCCTGACGCCATTCTAGTTCTTACTGTCTGATTCCACTTTGGTACGAAGCGGACATTTCTAAATTGGATTGACAGACATCGACATCCCTATTGCTTGGCCGGTTCGCATGGGATACACTTAAAATATGCCTGCAGTTGTCCATCCCCATATCGCTACAGATCCCAACATCTGTGGTGGAAGTCCGCGCATTGAAGGAACGCGAATCACGGTACGAACCATTGTGATCTATGCGCTGCACCACGGGCAGACCCCAGAAGAGCTGCTCACCCACTATCCTCACATCAGTCTCGCATCAATTTACGATGCGCTGTCCTATTATTACGACAATCGTGACGCAATCGATAAAGACATTGCTGAGCATCTGTCAGCCCCAGAAATTGATTCACGCTCATAATCCCACACCTCGTATTTCTTCATGATTGAATGAAATTCTATCTGGATGAACATATCCACCTAACCATGGCCTCGTTGCTTCACGCACGCGGCATCGACTGCATCACGACACGAGACGCAGGGAATTTTGGTTTTTCCGATGAAGCACAATTGGCTTTTGCCACAAGCCAAGGACGAGCGATCCTCACCTTCAACCATAAAGACTTCCTCCTGCTCGCCAAGCAATGGCACGAAACAGGACGTTCCCACGCCGGTATTATTCTTTCCAAAGAACTCCCCATTCCTAACCTCATCCGTCGTCTCCACCGATTCATTACCTACTACGCGACGAGGGATCTCACAAACTGTGTCATCTGGCTCCCCAGCATCCCACATCACTCCTGAAATTGAGAGACTCTTTTACTGCTGATGAGTTTCCCAAATGGCAGCCTCCTCTGCGCTCTCACGATCTCTTCGTTTTCTTCTTGACGGTCAAACACAGATTCCAGACTCCTTTAATGTTCCACTTCGCCTGACGGTGATGGCCAATCGATAGACGTTCTCCATGAGGCATACGGCGCAGTTATTGACTGGCGTATAAAACATTCCCGACCCCTTTGTTTCGTGGCGGTTTCACCAACCGCGTTTGTTGGCTGAGTGTGAGAATGCATCGACTCCAACCTTGGCGTTGAATTCTTCTTGGCTGCAATCATGTTCCCCTGCCTGTAGTCCTTGCCACTCACCATTGGCCAGAATGGGGTGGCCAGTGATACTCGATTGCAAGATGCGACCCTCATCAATTGCCAAGCGAAACAAGTCAATAGTCATGTCTGACACCATTTCATGCCTTTGGTCACCCGAGTAGCTTTGGGGGTCTCGATTGGCTGGTGCGATTGCATCAACAGACTCATCAAGTGTTGGTCAGCATGCACGATGCACGGCGGGCAAATCCGAAAGCGTAGAGCGCGAATGAGAAATATTGCATTACAAGACTTGACCCTACTGTTTCGTTCTCTTGTCCCCCAGACACCAACTCCACCATCAAACATACCGCCTAGTTGTGCGCCTCTCCCCAAGACACCAATGCCGTTAGGTTTGTCACTTGTTCCGACAACCCCGGATCCACCCCCAGAATTGTTTCCCCAGACCCCACCTTGATTCTTAGACTCTCCTTGAACACCATATCTACCGGAGCCATACACACCCGCTTGAATCGGTGCTTGCCCTGGCACAACATCAACTGCGGCGGTTATAGAGCCATGACGTCCCGTTACCCCTGCCACGTCATTTTTTGTAGAGGTACCGGAGAGGGGAGTGCCCTGTTGGATCCCAACAAGGTCTATTGGAACAGCAGCGTCAACGGGGATATGGGGGACCAGGGGGATGACCGGCTTGCAATTAATGTTAAGACGACCAAATTCATTGGGCATGATTGAACTCCTTAAAAGTTTGAGAAATGTAAACTGCAGGGTCAAATTTTGTACTGTATGCGACCAACTTTCTACGAATTCACAGCGTCAATCGTCAGGCCTGATACCATTCTACTGCCAACGGTTTCACCATGGGCTCGGACTAGCTCATAGCATGCACAGAACAAGATCTGACCCTAATCACATGACCCTCCGATTGCGAGTTTGTTGCCTTGGCGCAAGATTTACGGGTGCCTTTGGTGACGACTGACCGGCAGATTCTTAAGGCATTTCCCACCGTGGCGGTTTCACCAACCGCGTTTGTCAGCTGAGTGTGGGAATGCATCGGCTCCAACCTTGGCGTTGAATTCTTCTTGGCTGCAATCATGGTCCCCGGCCTGTAGTCCTTGCCACTCGCCATTGGCCAGAATCGGGCGGCCAATGATACTCGATGGCAAGATGCGACCCTTATCAATTGCCACAGCCGACGGTGAATGTTTTACTGTTGGCTTACCTTCCCCTCTTTGATCCTCTCTTCATTGCAGTAATCTGTCTTGGCTTTAGTCAATAGTAATGCCAGACCCTGGAGTCTCCATACCAGATCACCCATGTCTCATTGATGAGTGGCTCTCGTTTGCGTAATTCTGGATAACCCCAGCACCAGACCGATGCGACTAAGTTCTGTCATGCCTCCGGGCAGATGGAGGCCACTCTCACGGGTGCCGAACATCCGGAAGTGGCCTCCATCCCAATTGCACCAGTCTCAGGTTAGACACCGTGGCCGAAGTCGTTATCGATCGTGTTCAGCAGCCATCCGCCAAAACGCGTGCCATTAGGCGCCATGGTAGGGGCGGCCATTGTTGTTCCAGCCTGTTCGAGGATGCCGACGCCCCACGGACTTGTTACGAGGATCTCAGCGCGAAGGTCCGCATCGTAATCTGCACAGGTGGCGAGCCGATTATCTCCCGTATTCAGCAGCCAACCGCCAAACCTTGTGCCGTTGGGCGCCATCATGGGTGCCGTCAGCGTGCTGCCAGCCAACTTGAGGATGCCAACGCCCCATGGGCTCGTGACGAGGATCTCAGCATGGCGATCACCATCAAAGTCGCCAGCACGGCCGAACGAGTTGTCTGCGGTATTGAGTAACCATCCACCGAAGCGTGTGCCGTTGGGCGCCATCATCGGAACCGAGAAACTGTCGCCTGACAATTTCAAGATACCGATGCCCCAAGGGCTGGTGACCACAATCTCGATGCGCCCGTCGCCGTCAAAATCGCCGACTGGACCGAAGGAGTTATCCCCCGTATTGAGCAGCCAGCCGCCAAAGCGCGTGCCGTTGGGCGCCATCATCGACATCGTCATTGTGCCTCCAGATAGCTTCATGACGCCAATTCCCCAGGGACTTGTCACGAGAATCTCTGCCTGGCCATCGCCGTCGAAATCGCCGATCGGGCCGAAGGAGTTATCTCCCGTATTCAGTAGCCAGCCACCGAAGCGGGTGCCGTTAGGCGCCATCATCGGCGCAGCCATGGTCGCACCAGACTGTTTCAGCACGCCTATGCCCCAGGGACTCGCAACCAGGAGTTCGCTCTTGCCGTCTCCATCAAAATCGCCTGCCGGGCCGAAGGAGTTATCTCCCGTATTGAGCAGCCAGCCACCGAAGCGGGTGCCGTTGGGGGCCATCATCGGCGCAGCCATGGTTGCACCTGACTGTTTCAGCACACCAATACCCCAGGGGCTCGACGCAAGGATTTCCGCACGCCCGTCGCCATCGTAGTCCCCAGCGGGACCGAAATGGTTGTCGCCTGTGTTGAGCAGCCAGCCGCCGAAGCGGGTGCCGTTGGGGGCCATGGTTGGTGCTCCCATCGAAGAGCCTGCCTGTTCCAGGATTCCCATTCCCCACGGACTTGTAATCAGAATCTCGGCCCGGCGGTCACCATCATAATCGGCGCTGAGAGACTGATATCGCGCCGCCTCGGGGATAAGTTCACGTAAATTCGGCCGCGTGCCGATGCGCTGGCTCGCGGGCCGGCCGGGAGCGTCCTGCTGCGGTGAACCACATGCCCGGACCAGCAACCGGGCACTCGCTGAGTTGAGACGCCGGTGCCCGCGCGCCCGAAGCACGCCCTGCGTGGCAGCAAGAGCCCCAACCACCACCGGTGAGGCACTTGAGGTACCATTAAACCGGTTTGTATACCAAAGATCCTGGTTTGAACCGCCCTGGAGATCCCCATAGCCGGTAGTGGTGACCTCCTCGCCCCAGCCCTGCACGTCCACGCGAGCCCCGTAATTCGAGAAGTCGAGGCGAGAACGGTCCGGTCCGTGGTCCCGGCCATGTGTTCCCGGCGGCGGCGCTCCCGCGCCTACTACAACCGCACCCGACGATGGATTGCTCGTGTTAAATGGGTTCGTCCAATTCACTGGGAAGCCAGCTGGCCGAGTGCTATAGATCGGGTCGTCGAGATTCTGGAAACCATTGCCCGCAGCCTCCACCACGATGATGCCCTTCAACACCGCATAGCGAATAGCCGCGAAGTCGTCTGGCCACCACTCAATGGCGATGAACCCCAGTTGCCCCTGCGGCGGATTGGGTGTGTTGGGTCCAGGGCGGTGAATTTCTAGCAAGATGATGTCGCCTGCACTCAGCTTGTCGGCGGCAGACTTAATTGCCTGCGGGCTCGACTGATCGTCGAAAGATGACGCGCTAATTGTCGCGTCTGGCGCGATACCCGTGATCCCGATTGGGTTTCGATCGCCGCTGATAACGCCAATGACGGCAGTGCCATGGTCGATGTCTCTCTGCCTGGCGGTGGTGCTGGTGCCGGCCACTACTCCACCCTGATTCTGCAGAAGATCCTCGTGAGTGAAACGCCACCCCCATTCGCAGTCGATTATCTTGACTCCTGAACCACCTCCACCAGGAACGGTCCAGGCGAATGGTGCATCGATGCCGCCTGGCGTTGCCGCGAGATAGCCTTGGCTCGCAACGAAGTTGGGTGTGATTGCAGGTGGATCACCCACGTCCGGTTGCATATCATTCATGCTTTGACTTAATTGCGCTCCCGCGGCGGTCGGCGGCGCGCCTGCCGGTTTCACGTAGGCAGCTTCAATCAAGTCATGAGCTAGAAGCTCGCTGGCGAGGCGGTCGAGCTGGTCCTCCGCAGCAGCAATCCGGTAAAACAGCGGCAGATCAAGAACGGGCTGGGTGTTTGGGATAGCATCTCTTTGGAGAGGCTCGATGAAGGCCTCCACATGAGCTTGGATGCGATCTTCGCTGAGGCCAAACAGGGGGTGCATTACTGCACCATGGGAAGAAAGCAGGGATGAGAGCGAGGTTGTATCCGCTCCAGCTGCTGACGCGACGCCTGCGCTACGCGCACGCAGACCTGCCTCGCGCTTAGCAAGTATAACCAACTCGGGACTGTTGCCTCTTCCTTGAGATGAGATGTGGATGACTTGTGGCATTTTCGATTTCTCCTTTTGGGCGTTTTATAAAGGGGCGGTTTCAAGTTCCAAGTGCAACGGGTGAATGGGAGCGGAGTTCCGCATAAA
>SWDS01000008.1:131247-182811 GCA_005116745.1 Nitrospira sp.
CAACACCTTAGCCCAGTTGGGCCGGTCGTGTTGCACTTGGAGTTAGAACCTAAGCAGGTTTATATCTTGTACTGTGCATGACAAACTTTCTCCGGATTCACAAAGTCAATCGTCATGTCTGACACCATTTCATCGAATAGTCCCATTCCAGCGAACCAATATCCTACCTAGCACACAATAATCAGCCCCGCTGACTGCCAAGGGCAAATCAAAGTTAAACGAAGCTTTTGATCTTCAACGAGTTCGTGCCCCAGCCAGTCACGCTACCAACAACTACACTTCCGTGTGTTATCGTGCCGTCAAGTAACAGTCTGAATGTAAACGTCCCGGCCACACCAGAACCAATCATGAAACCATACTCCCACTCTTGGTTGATACCATGAGACGTCGGAAGCAACTTTCCATGAAACGTAGTCTTGGCAAGGTTGACCAATGGATTACCATCCAAACTATTAACGCCTGGCAAATACACCAAATCGTTGTCGGCCTCAGTTGTATCGATACAAACAGGAAGACCTTTCAGCACTAGTCTGTTGGTCCCAGCGCCTTCGACAATACCTTCAAGCTCAGGATGATATGAAATAAACCCGTCTGTGACCGTGAAGAACACCAACGAATTAGTTCCTGACTGAACAGTCACATTGTAAAGGCCATCAGCAAGAACAAAGCCGACCGTACGGTCTTTGCTGTAGAACCAGCCACCACTGTCAGGATGGCTGGCCAGTGGATTCGTCGATCGTGCAGGAATAGTTGGGCCATCTGTCTGCGGAAGTAAGGTCAGCCACATATGGGAGAGCGCGGTACAATCCAGGCAGACGTTTCCAAGGCTCACGGATTCACGTTCTTCGCTGAAAAGGACTGCGTAACGCGTACCCGCGCCACTGCCACCAGCGGCAAGCACGAGCGGAAAGCGTCCGGCAGCAACATGTGCATCAAAGTCGCGCTGATACTCCGCCGCATCTATATCGTGGCGCGCCGACCATGCGCCGACCCAGTCTTTCTGGAACACAGCCAGCACCATACCGTCGTCCGCTACATCAAGCACACCAGGGCGCATATGTCCGCCCACCTGAGCGTCAAAGACGCGCTGGTAGGATGATGGGTCTACGAACCACCAGCTCCAAGCCGTCTTTTGCGTGTTGGCGTGCCAAATGCCCGCAAAGCGCCGGTCCGCCGAGTTCCCGTACACACAAAGCGACTTCGGAATGAACCCCTGGTCCTTCGCACGCTTTTGAGCATTTACAAACGATCCTTCCGTGTTTTCGTCTCCCCACATCATGCCATGATGAGCGAACCAAGCTGAGTCGTGGCTCTGCTCAAAGACCGCCGCGAATATTTCAGAACCGGCCGAGCCTGTGGCGGAGATGATAATGGGCGCAAATCCTTCGCGAGCTGCGAGATCAAAGGCCACCTGATATTGGGCGGCATTAACTGCGTGCACCGCCTTCCAAGCTGGCCCTTGACGCTCATCCCATACCGCTGCGTATCTGGCGTCCGAAGTGTCGCCTGACACTGTGAGAGCCGTCAGCCTAAATCCCTGCGGCATGAGTTCGTCAAATCGGCGCTGGTGTTCGGCTGCGCTTGCACCGTGATAAGCCATCAATCTTGCCATTGTAACCTCCTCAGTTTTTAGTCTGAACTCGTTGTATCAGTCTGGGGTCTTGCCGAGCTGTGCGCACCTTAAACACCGTCCGTTATCACTTCTCGTCTAGCACGAGAGGCTTCACGACGATCGCACGCTTCATTTAAAATACTCCCGACTGTTTTCTTTCCACCCTAACTACTTTAATCCCCACACCGAATCATTCCCCGCCTCTATTTTTGTCAAGACTCCTTCTACTCTTTCAAATAAGCTAGTCGTTGTGTTGAACCGATAAATGTTATTATTCTGATTCAGCCCCCAAACGGCTCCACCGCTATCAACAGAGATTTGCACAAGTTGACCCGGCATCTGAACAAAGCGACCAGAAGTTAGCGTGTAAGTATATATTTCATTCTTTCCGTTAATACCCCAAGCATTGCCACTAGTATCAGCAGCTATTTGTTTTAAATTGCCAGGGACCTGCTCGAACTCTTTTTTCCATTGGTTATAGTGGTAAACATTGCCTAAATGATTGAGGCCCCACAAGTTAGATTCCGAGCGGCCTGCGAGTTGCCGCAAAGCTCCAGGAATGTTTTCGAACTGTTGAGTATTTTTATCAAATCTATAAATTGCCCATGCTCCATTGAGAACCCACGCTACATCGTTATCCCCAACAACCATATGTATTAGCTTTCCTGGGATAGGCTCGAATGATTGTGATGCGGAGCTATAGCGGTAAACACTGTTCAAATGATTTACCCCCCAAACCGATCCTCCTCCTGCAAATATCTGTCTTAGCAGACCAGGACGCCTTTCAAACTGCGCCGTATTGGAGTTGTATTTGTAAATTTCATCGAGGTTGTTCACACCCCATGTATTTCCTGAGCCATCTGAAGTAATAGCAACCAGTCTTCCAGGAATTGGTTGAAAGCCTTTCGCAACATCATTCTTGTCAAAGCGAAAAATTTGCAGACTGATCGATTGTGGGGTCGCAGGGTGCTCGGCGCAGATTAGTGAGTCAGCCAGGCCGTCGATGGTGCCAGAACCTTCCGTGCGTTTTGGGCTCAACTTTGGGACAAGCCGCATAGTGAAACTGCTGGTCTCGACAAAGCGGTGATCCAAAAGCGTAATCTCGCTTGCGCTGTGGGAGGCCAATCGAAGATTCACTAGCCCCGACTGGTCGATAGAGCGACCGACAGGCACACCATTTTCATCGCGGAAAATTTCGATGGTCATGATCGACTTGGCAAGCGTGCAATTCCACTTGCCAAAATACCAATCACTTGTTCCTTGAGCATGTGCTGATGATACAAACGCCAGCGAGGCGACCAACATGGCAGTCGGAATAAAATATCTGTAATTCATCTTGCCTTCCTCTCTAAAAGTCCCGCAGGGGCGAAACCCCTAAGTCAATAGTTATGCCAGACTCGAAGGACAAGGAACGGTAGGGACCGTTCCTTGCCCGACTTCCTGGATCGAGTGAAACCAGAGAGCGCTCAGACCACGCGCCTTATGATTTTTCCTCGTTCCACCCAAGTAACGTTGTCTTTACCTGGGGGGATTGACGAAAGGTGGCGGTTCCGGCCGTGAGGGCGTCTCAATGTGGTACACCACTTGAAACTCAAGATCATCTGGCCACTCGACGTTCACCTTAGTCCAAACTTTGCTACCTGATTGAGGAACGACATTCAGAACGCTCATCGGGGCAGCACCCGTATGCGGCTTCGTCGGCTGAAAGGGTACGGTAATTAGTTCAGATATTGAGGCAACAACCATTGAATCATGCTCAACAATTCCGTCGGGGAATTGTTGATGGATAGTTATCGTCCCACATCCTTTGTGAAAATATCTCCAAAATGATAACGCCATACTTCCTCCTTTGTGTTTTGTTCAGGAAATCGGTTTATAAATTAAGAGGTCAAATTTATGAGGTCAGACCCCTCGGCTTGCCTCGAAATACTCCAAGCATTATCAAGCGAGGGGCCTCTGATGCAGTTCTTGCATCAGCGGACGACTGCAATGACTTGAAGCCGTGAATACCCACTACCAGCCCTACTCCTTTCGCTAGGCTCTCTTGTGCTCGACTCCGTATCCACTGCATACAGCAAGCTAGATGCCAGGATGGGACAAGAATGACGAATACATCGGATGGTATCCTAACTGTCAGTAATTTCAGCGTGTTACGTATTTATAAATAAGAATGTTCATGATACGTATATATATTGACCTTAGAGGCATGTACCGAAAGAGATTCATGAGGTGAATCCAATCCGATCCATGAGCGTGACTCAGCACGTCATGATCTGAATATTTGCCTCATATGGATGGCCACTAAGGAAGGGAGGGTGTTGGGAATCAAGCGATCTGACGACATACCCTTGCTAACGCTGATTTAGAACCATGATCGCCCCCATGAAAAAATGTGCCGAGGCGAGTGCCGCCTGGATTGCGAGCCGTCAGTGTTACCCATGAACTCTGGCAAAGTTGATTCGGAAATGTGGCGAGGACTTCCAGTCTAGGTGAGTAGATCAATTATGGGAGGGTGGGGTCTGACAATCGGATCAGGTATGACGATTGATTTATTATCGGATACGGGTGCGTCAGAATCTCCCTTGCTCAAATAGCCTTTGACGACAAGAGCTGATTCCTTCTATCTCCTGCTCTGACATCATCTACAGCTGAGGCACCAACTCAAGATCAGACGTGTAGTCACGACCTGTTCCATTACTCTCCGCTTCTTCTGTCTTGCTTTGTGCTTCCCCCCAATCCGAACAATCGATATGCACGACCTTGATGCCGTTCTTTTGCGCAAGGTGTACCAGATCGGCCATGCTTCCACGAGCGTCGACTTCATGGCGGTCCCAAAGCACCATGAGCGTCAGATTCGTTCCCTCTGCATCGTGGATATACCGTTGAACCATGGCATGTTGGAGCATCCAGACCGCATTGCGTTTGCCCACTGTGTAAGACGGCTTACTCTGGAGCCATCGAGGAAGTTCCATCGATTCGGCCAGCACGTTGACAATCATTTCACTATCCGCCTCCGTCATGGTGACCTTCCGCGACTCCGTCTTCCGGGATTGATAGATCTTATTAAATCGCTCCACCCAGTCGACACCCGCTGGGGCCACGTACTCACCGATATACTGATCCTTCGGTAAGGCGAGGTACAGCCGAGTCCTGACACTCAGCTCATCACAGACTTCGTGGAACAGGAGATCCGATCCACTCGCTGCGGCCGCCATACCGAACAACACTTCCCCATGGTGAGCCAACTCGCGTTTAATGGCTCGTTGAATCTCGCGCTTGGCCATGTCCGTAAACGCAGTCGGCAGAAACCGCATTGGCCCATCAGGTTTCTCGAGTGTGCGGTTGGCCTCGATTCCAGCCTCCTCCATTCTCAAGCCGACGAACATGAGGATATTGCCACTTCTCTTCTTCGGCTCTTCCCGCCGAATCACATCCAGCGCGGCCCTGACATTGGCCTGCAAGTCGATGGTTGGATGATCGGGATGTTTCGTATTCAAGTCAAGGTAGAGGGCCAACGCGCGCCGCATGGACACCTCGGCATAGCGAGGCGCCCACAACATGGCTTCCAAGTAGGATTGGGCGACCTTGTCCCTATTGTCTGAGGTTAAACACAGAAACGCTGCTTCCATGGTCTCGAACCAAAAATTGACGCGGCCCTGGTCTGTCAACCGCTTTCGTTCGACATCGATGGCATACGCCAGCGCCGCGGTGAGATTTTGAATCTCATCACAGAGGCTCGTTAAGGTCGCCGTAGGATTCTCACCTCGATTGGCCAGCAGCTTCCACACCGCTGGAAATTCCTTGGCCAATGACACTTCAATCATGAGGAGTGACAGGGCGCTGAGCCCGGAATAGGCATAGTTCAGATTGCCACGAAAGGCCTCCGCATACGCCTCCCGTGCCTTCCGAAGCAGTGGAGAGCGCAACGCCCGCTCTCGGAACTCTTTGACCTTCTCACTCGCCTTCATCATCCCGGTGGCCTCATTCTCCAAAGCCTCGTGCAGTTGCGGATACCAGCTTTCTGCCCATTTCGCCTTCAGATTCCGCCCCTTCAGTGCCTGAATCTCAGCCACAATATTGACGTCCGGGATATGGAGCTTCGCAATACGCGCCAGCGCTTGCTCTGAACGTGTTCCCTCGCTGACCCACTGATAGACGGTCGAAAGCATCATGTTCGCTTCAACATCGTGCGGATACCGCCGAGCTATTTCCTCCCATGTGCTGCGCGCGCCGCCCATGAAATTCAACTCAAACTGTGCGCGTCCTACTTCACGAAGTGCTTCAACCTCCCAGAGAAACCCCTCGGATTCATGTGCCAATAGTCGAAGGTCGCCCCCGCGTCGATGCTTTTTCGCCCGTTCCACATCCTCAAGAAAGTCTCTTGGGACTGAGATAAACCGTGAGCGATCTTCGGCTCGCATTTTCGGCAACAGTCGGAAGACCGGACTATCTGTCCGCTCCGAGGCTAAGGTTGCCCGAATCGCTTTGGACAACCTCTCGATGCTTTCCTCTGGCTGTTCGTGGTTGTAGGTGAAGTATCGATCGGTTTTGAGATCGAACGGGTCCTCGTTGCCCTCGCTCCGAATGAGAAATGTGAATTTGTCTCGGAACGCGTGGCGGATACCGAGTTCGTAAAATACATTTGGGTTATGGATCGTAACATCGGCGATGACAACATCAGCCGTCATCAGCAAATGAAACATATCTTCACGGATGTTTCCAGCTTCGATCACGGCCTCGGTCGTATTGGCGACCATGTGGAGGCGACCCAGGGCTGGCGCTATCAGTCTTTTGTGGACGTCGTCGAAATTGACCTTCATTAACTTTGAGACACGAACTCTTGCCCCTTCAACGAGTTCCTCCTTGCCTGGCAGCAAAACATCTTTGATCCCAAACGGTCGAATGATGAATGCATTGAGCGGCATGGTGGGTGCTCCTTTCCCCAGGAAGATGACTGATATCTTGTATCCTCAGCATAGACCATGCCACACGACAGCATGAATCCAAGTCGTCTGAATACGTATAACTGCTCAATAATGCTAGTGGATATGGCGACTGCGAGGATATCCTGGCCATATGGCTCTGTATCTAAAGAGATCCTAGTGGTGTATCTATTCGGTCGCGACACCACCGTATCCAGGAGGGCTATGACTGCAGAACAGCCGCAGCAAGACCCGTTCATCTGGATGAAACTTTCGGTTCGCTTTCCCAATACTAACGCCTCGATGTACTCCTCGAACTCCACACCTCTGGGATGATGTCGTTGTCCATAAACATCGACTGGCTGCTCAGTTGGTCCATGAGGAATTCAGCTAGCCCTCCGGTCCACCCTGCACTACCTTCTCAGGCATAGCTGGCCATCGCTCTCACCTCCTTGCTGTGCAAACCGAGCAATGAGTGATCAGAAGATGCTACAAACTTCTTCTAGCAACGACCTTGCCTGGCTCGAAAAGGTGAGCGATGTGTCTGATTTTTGGGGTTGTGTAGGCGATGTGTGCTGCAAGACGGAGGCGATACCCGTATCTGATAGGATCTCTCTGTATCAGATCACATACGAGTAGACAGTACCGCCTCACCGACACTGGCTCAGTGTAGATGATAATGAAGAGAGGGGGGTGATCAGGTAACTGTCGAGCCACTCATGACAGATATTTTTCTCATCCACACAATCAAACCGATTCCCCGACTTCGAGTTCCGACGGCTTACTACGTGGCGCGGACGGCTATCCCGTGACCAGCTCTCCCTCCCAGTACAATATCCGCCGACAGTAGGGGCAGATCTGTAGATCATCGGAGCGTTTGACTTGCGCAATGAGCTGAGGCGGGATCTGGAGACGACACCCAGCGCAC
Source organism: Nitrospira sp. (assembly GCA_005116745.1). Lineage (NCBI taxonomy): Bacteria > Pseudomonadati > Nitrospirota > Nitrospiria > Nitrospirales > Nitrospiraceae > Nitrospira > Nitrospira sp. The sequence continues at coordinate 138,710 of SWDS01000008.1, forward strand.
ATCCCATCGCGCACCGCCGCCAGCGGTTGATCTTTCCGCGAGGCCTTCACCTGGTTATACCGATCGAGCAGACTCTTCTCAATCCGCCCGGCCGCCTCTCGATGGCGGAGTTCGAGTTGAGCCAGCTCTGTCGCCAGCTCCTTATCCCGTGCGTCCAGTCCCTGCTTCTCCCCGGTAAATACGTTCTCCAACGTGGTCTTTTTCTCCTGAAGCTCTTGGATAGTCTTCTGAAGTTGATCGACCTTGTCCATGGCCAAGAGAATTCGCTCTTCAAAGTCTCCCCGCTTCTTATTCGCCAACTCGACTTCGAATAAATGCGCTTGATACTCTTTATTGGTCTTCAGACTCGCCGCGTGCGATTTCATCTTCTCGGTCTGCGCTTCATGAGCTTCCAGATCCTTTTCGTGAGCGCGCCGTTCCTTGACGGCCGCCTCGCTGGCGGCTTTCGTGTCATTTAGGAGCTGGGTTGCCTCTCGAAGAGGCACTTCCGCAGTGTGTAGACGGTCGGGGATTTTTCGGCGGATCTCATTGATCTCCGTAATCCGGAGATCGAGTTTTTGCAAGTCAATGAGCGGGGACAGCTTTTGGTTCAACGTATCCTTTCCAGCAATGCTGATGCACCGACATGGGTCAGGCACCGGTCCCGACTGGTGGGCCCACTAGGACTTGAACCTAGGACCAGCTGATTATGAGTCAGCCGCTCTAACCACCTGAGCTATGGGCCCGATCGGAATGGTTCGGACTCAGGCTGATGTCTTCTCGGGCCAATTATTTCTCACGGCTTCCGTCAGCCTCAATAGGTGTCGCCACCCAAACCGTGATTTTAGGCCGCCGCTTTGAGTAGAGTCAATTCACGTTGCCTGATCACTCTGAACGCTATACGCTCTCGACAAAACTCCTCAGCTTTTTACTGCGGCTCGGATGTCGCAATTTCCTCAGGGCCTTGGCTTCGATTTGCCGGATGCGCTCGCGCGTCACTTCGAAATCTTGTCCAACTTCTTCCAGAGTATGGTCCGTCGCCTCTCCAATGCCAAACCGCTTGCGCAGCACCTTCTCCTCGCGAGGCGTCAAGGTCTCCAAGGCACTGTTGATCTGCCGCTGCAAGTCGTAGCGAATGGCGGCTTCCAGCGGAGACACGGCCTTCTTGTCTTCGATAAAATCGCCCAGATGGCTGTCTTCCTCTTCACCGATCGGCGTTTCGAGCGAGATGGGCTCGCGGGCAATCTTCAAAATCTTCCGAACCTTGTCCAGCGGAAGGTCCATACGCTCGGCGATCTCCTCGGGAAGTGGTTCACGACCCAGCTTCTGCACGAGGTGCCTAGAAGTTCGAATGAGCTTATTGATGGTTTCGATCATGTGAACCGGGATCCGGATCGTTCGTGCTTGATCTGCAATCGCTCGGGTGATTGCCTGCCGAATCCACCACGTGGCATAGGTACTGAACTTGTACCCACGCTTATACTCGAACTTGTCCACCGCCTTCATCAGCCCAATGTTGCCTTCCTGAATCAAATCGAGGAACTGCAGACCGCGGTTCGTGTATTTCTTGGCGATGCTGACCACCAGCCGTAAGTTTGCCTCGACCAGCTCCGCCTTCCCTCGCTTGACCTTTTCTTCGGCAATATCCAGATGCTTGACGGCATCCTTGATCTCTTCAGCCGGAGCCAGTGCCTCTTCCGTTTCCAACTGGCGAATCTTTGCTTTGGCGTTTTGGTAGACCTTCCGAATCTCCACCAGCGCGTCTTCTGACACTCCGGTCTTCCGCTTGACCGCCAAGAAATCCGGTCGGCTCCGGCACATCTTCCTCAGCAGTTCGGCACCTGCTTCTCCTCCCACGCCGATCCGCCGTTGGCAGCTGACCGCTTCCCGTTCGGCAACCCGGATCTGCACCGCCAGATCGCGGACACGCTGTACCATTCGATCTTTCAGCACACCATGGAGGTTGACGGATTCAATCTTGTCCACCACTTGCTGGCGGATCGCCTCGAACTGCTTCTTGAACTTCTTCTGCTTGACCGGATCACTGCCGAGATGTTTGCCTTTTTCGGCCAAGGCCTTCAGCACAAGCGACACTTTCCGCACGGCATTGAGCGACTCGAGAGTCTTGACCCGCAACTCCTCGTAATCCCGTTCCACTGGTGGCTGGTCTTCTTCAAACTCCTCTTCGGTCTCCTGGATCGGCACAATCTCACGCACGTCGATCTTGGCGTTCTTGAGCTGATCCCGAAGCGCCAGGACGAACTCGATGGTCATCGGCATGCCGTAGATCACCGACGCGATATCTTTTTTCCCCTCTTCAATCCGTTTGGCGATTTCAATCTCGCCTTCACGGCTAAGAAGGGCCACACTCCCCATTTCCTTGAGATAGAGCCGCACGGGATCGTCGGTCCGGCTGAGCGCGCCCGGCGTCAGGTCGATCGCCTTCTCGTTCTCCTCCTCGGCCTCCGACTCAGCCTCTTCCACCTCTTCGCCCGCGTCACCTTCAGATCGCTTCTGCGGCCGATCCCCATCGCCTGCCTCGACGATTTCGATATCCATTTCACCAAACATCGCCATGATGCTCCCAAACTGATCCGATGCCACGACTTCAGCAGGCAAGGTGCTATTGAGCTCGTCATACGTCAGAAAGCCTTTTTCCTTCCCGATCGTAATCAGCTTCTTCACCTCATCGAGCAACTCTTGTTTCGACATGACTACTCCTTCACCAATGAAACCACACCGGCGGTCGGCGTGCCGGCTTTCCGCATCCGTACCTCGTTGATCTGCATATTCAGCATCCCTGCATCGTCCACACGGCCTTCGCGCTCAGCCGTTTTCAGCTTGGCAATCAGCTCTCTCAGGACCTGCTCCGATCGCTTTCGGTCCAGACAATCCAAACAGGCCATAATGTGCGCCGGCGCGTCATCGAAATGATCGTCACGAAGCGACAACTCCGTCGCCAGGGCGCCGCACGCAGGGTCGTCCACTGACTCATCCAGCAGCGGCTGGACCTGAATGCGCCCATCGTGATCCAGATGAGTCAGAGCAAGCTCCGCAAGCTTGCGACAGGCTTCGACCGAAAACTTCTCAGGCTGCAGTCGCCGCACATCGGCTGGGGACAGCGTGCCCCGCAACAGGAGAAGTATTAAGTCTCGTTCCTCGGGGATTCCCTTGAAGAGGGAGTCTCCCGACGTTCCGACAGCGGCTGGTCGAAGTGTTCCCGGACCTGCCGCTTGTTGAGCCATGAGTGCGGGGTACCGTTCGATCAGCCGTGATTGATTGATCCCCAGACGTTCCGCGACCAGCTTAAGGCGCTCTTCCCGCTCAATCGGATGCTCGCTCTTCTGTAAAATACGCAGCACTTCATCCACACTTCGGATCCGTCCTTCGATCGTACTGGCCTCTGTGGCCTTCAAACTGTATTCCAAGGCAAAGTCCAACAGGCTAGGCGCGTGCTCTTCCAGGCGTACAAACGATTCTGGCCCATGTTTCCGCACATAGGTGTCGGGATCGTCCCCAGACGGCAGCGTCACCACTTTGACACCCAACCCGCTATTCACAAACAAGTCCAACCCTCTCAACGCCGCTCGGACGCCGGCCGCATCAGGATCGAAGAGCAAGACGACCTTCGAGGCAAACCGCCGGAGGACTTGGATATGTTCAGGCGTCAAGGCCGTACCCAAGGTGGCCACTGTATGCGTCAACCCAACCTGATGAAGCGCAATCGCATCGAAATATCCTTCGACCACAATGACCGTCTTCGTCCGGATAATCGCTTCCCTGGCATGATCGAGCGCAAACAGCGTCTGCCCTTTCTTGAAGAGCGGTGTATCGGGAGAGTTCAGATATTTGGGCGTCCCCTCGCCCAGTACACGCCCGCCGAATCCCACCACACGTTTCCGCAAATCCGTGATCGTGAACATGACACGGCCGCGGAACCGATCGTAGAACCCCGTCTTGTCGGTTCGGGCGATCACAAGACCCGCCGACGCAATCTCGCCTTGTGAAAATCCCTTCCTGGCAAGCCCCCTCAACAACCCATCCCATTCGGCCAGTGCCACTCCGATTCCAAACTGATCGATCGTACGAGGAAGAAGCTCCCGGCTCGTCAAATACTCGCGAGCGACAAGGCCTGCACGTTCATCACGTAAGGTCTGTTGAAACCAGGCGGCGGCGGCTTCATTCACTTGCTCAACCGTCTGGGCCAGGTGGGCCTGCGGCCCAGAACGAGCCGTCGCCTCCTCAATCTCAATCCCGACCGTTCGTCCGAGGTCGCGCACCACTTCCGGGAAGGTTCCTCCGGTGACCCGAGTCAAAAATGTGAAGACATTCCCCCCGGCCCCGCAGCCGAAGCAGTGAAAAATTTGTCGGGATGGGCTGACCGTGAACGACGGAGTCTTTTCAAGATGGAACGGACATAAACCCTTGAGGTTCTGTCCAGCCTTGCTCAAGGACACATGTCGGTTGACAATGTCGACGATGTCGAGACGGTCCTTAATCAAGGTAAGGGTCTCGTCTGAAATCAAGCTTCGGCCCACCAGAGTCGCAGCTCCTACGTTCCCGTCGCACACGACCGGACGAGTCGGTTACTAAGTAAGAGGAATAATTGACCGTTCAGATTAACAGACCGGTGGAAAAGCTGTCAATTCAGCGAATTCCCTCACCCTGGAGGCCACGCCATAGGCCGGCCACCCATCACGTGGAAATGGAGGTGGAAAACGGTTTGTCCGGCATCGCGACCGATATTCGTCACCAACCGATAGCCCGACTCCCGCAGCCCTTTCAGCGCGGCGACCTTCGTACAACTCAGGAGCAACTGTGCCAGCAACGACTCATCCTCCACCCCTACATCTTGAACGGCCGAAACATGCCGCTTGGGTATCACCAACGTATGGACGGGCGCCTGAGGATTGATATCATCAAACGCTACCGTGTGCTCGTCCTCTTGGACCAGCTTCACTGGAATCTTCTTTTCCACAATCTTGCAAAAGAGACACTCACTCATAGCGCACCTTTCACGTATCTCGCAGGCCAGACTTACCGAACCGCGTTCCCAATTCCTGAAAAATCTCCTGAAGACTGATCTCGTGATATCCCAGCACCATGAGGGTATGAAAGAGCAGATCCGCGACTTCGTACACAATCTCCTCTTTCTTGCCACCTTTGGATGCCAACAAGACTTCTCCAGCCTCCTCCGCCACCTTCTTCAGAATCTTGTCATGCCCCCCCTCAAACAACTTCGAGGTATAGGAACCAGCCTGGGGATTGGCGCGACGCTCCTGAATCGTCCTCAGGACACCCGTAAGAATTCCGCCATGTGCATCCTGTGGGTTGGAACGAACGACCTCACCCTGATCATCGACTCTAGAAAAAAAGCACGCCCGCTCGCCTGTATGACACGTCGGTCCGACTGGCTGCGCCTTCACCAGAATGGTATCTCGATCACAATCAACAAAGAGTTCCTTCACGTGCAGCGTATGACCGGAGGTTTCGCCTTTTTCCCAGAGCTTGTTTCGAGACCGACTCCAAAAGTGCACTCTCCTTGTGGCGACCGTCTTCGCGACGGCCTCTTGGTTCATGTATCCGAGCATCAACACCGTCCCATCAAGCCAATCCTGAATCACGGCCGGAAGCAGGCCTTGCCCATCAAATTTCAACTGATCTGCCGATTCTTGACTCATCGTGTCATGCCACTCGAGAAAGGCTATCTGATCGAACAGGGACGCCACGTTCCTGTAAGTATGCTTTCGCTTGGGAGATGGTATAGGTCCGAAAATGAAAAATCGAAGCGGCCAAAACCGCGTCCGCCTTCCCCGTCACAAAGCCCTGGTAGAGATGGTCAAGGGTGCCAACTCCGCCCGAAGCGATCACGGGAATCGATACAGCCCCGGACACTGCCGCCGTCAGATCCAGATCATACCCAGTTTGCCGGCCATCCTGATCCATGCTGGTCAATAAGATTTCTCCGGCACCGTACTGTCCCATCCGCATGGCCCACTCCACCACATCAAATCCCGTCGCTTGGCGACCGCCATGCGTGAAAACCTCCCAGCGATCACTCGCTACACGTTTGGCATCAATGGCCACAACAATGCATTGCGTCCCAAACCGCTGAGCAGCCTCTTGCACAAACTCAGGCCGTTGAACTGCCGCGGTATTGATACTCACCTTGTCCGCCCCGGCATTCAACAAGGCCCGAATGTCGTCGAGCGTACCCACACCCCCACCGACCGTCACCGGCATAAATACCCGGGCAGCCGTCCGCTCCACGACATCAATGATCGTCTTCCGGTTTTCATGCGAGGCGGTAATATCGAGAAAGCAGAGCTCGTCCGCTCCTTCGTGATCATACCCCACCGCAGCCTCAACCGGATCTCCGGCATCGCGGAGATTCACAAAGCTGACGCCCTTGACCACGCGACCCTCTTTGACGTCCAGACAGGGAATAATGCGTTTGGTCAACATAGTCGTACTGACGTGAGGGAGCGCCTTGTTCGGCTCCTAACCCTTCACTCCTTACCAAGAGCCGCCACTGCGGCCTTCAGATCAAGCTTCCCATCGTAAAGGGCTTTCCCCACGATCGCCCCCTCGATTTTTCGACCAAGTGATCGTACGGCTTGCAGATCTTCCAGACGAGTGATCCCTCCCGAGGCAATCACCGGAAACGAAGAGTATTCGACGACTTCTTTCAATGCAGGAATATTCGGCCCGTTCAGCATGCCATCACGCGCGATATCCGTATAGATCACGGCGGCAATCGCACAGCCTGACAGTTCCTTCAACAAATCGATCGCTTTCACATCGGATACCGTTGTCCAGCCTTTCACAGCGATTCGACCGTCACGTGCATCGAGCCCAAGGACGATCCGCTGCGGAAACTCCTGGCAGGCCTGATCAAGCAGCGCCCGGTTCGTGAGCGCTGCCGTGCCGAGCACAACGCGTGACACCCCCGCATTGAGATACCGGCGGACCGTCTCAATAGTCCTGATGCCGCCGCCGACCTGAACTTTGACGCGAACTGCTTTCATGACGGACTCGATGTGGGGCAGATTCTTGGGCTCGCCGTCGACCGCGCCGTTTAAATCCACGACGTGAATCAGACAGGCCCCCTGTTGTTGCCACCTGCTGGCAACCTCCGTGACATCATCAGAATAGACTGTTTCAGCCGCCATATCGCCTTGCCGTAACCGCACACAACGCCCATCCTTCAAATCAATGGCAGGAATAACCAACACCCTACTTGCCCTCCCCTACACCGAACGGAAAGTCTCTCAAGACCTCCGCAACCCCATATTCTGCCAGCTCCGCCGCCGTCACGAAAGCCCATCGCTGCAAAAACCCCATAAGATCTTCGGTCATGGGTCGCTGCCGCTCATAATAGCCACCGACCCAGAGCACTTGCCCATCAGCCGCCACGACCTTGGCCTCAAAGCCGACTGTCGCCGGCGGGTCAGCGCCCAGTCGACTACCCACCCGCTCTTGGTACACCGACACGAGGCCAATTAATGCCGCATCCGCTTTCAGTTGCTTCGCAACCGCAGCGGCAACCTTTTCCATCCCCATTGTGACCAGCTCTCCGTCGGCTGCAGAGACTCTGACCGCATCACCGGGAGGCAATACGAGAAGGCCTTTTCGATCGCGAAGGCGCCCCCAGAACAATTCCGTCACCGTCTCCGCCGCATGTCCCGGCACCACCATGGTTTTCTTGGGCAGGGGGTGCCCTCCCGGAGGAACCCCCATGGAAATATCAGACCGACGGATACTGTCAGGGGCCGGAAGGAAGAGAGCGTCTTGATCATGCGCTTGGGGCGTGGCAATCGATGTAAATGGGATGAGGGCAATGGAGTGAATCCGATATCGGGCGAGTTCCGGAGCCGATTTCGTCGCGACCTTTGATCCGCTACATCCTGTTGCCATGGTGGCCAAGGCAACCGCACTGATCATCAAGATTATGCGCGATAGTAGACCGTGCACGATCACTTCCACGCTCCAAAATTCTTGATCAATTCCAACCCGACCGCCTGGCTCTTTTCTGGGTGGAACTGGCATGCCACCACATTGTCTTTCCAAATACTGGACGTGAAGGGAAGACCGTAGCTCGTCGTGGTAGCCGTAATCTGTTTTTCAGCTGGGTCCACGAAAAAAGAATGGACGAAATACCAATTGGACCCGTCGGCTATGCCCTCGAACACCGGACAGGGTCTTTGGATCGCGATCTGATTCCATCCCATATGCGGAACCTTGAGCGCCTGGTCCTTTGAGAAGGCTCGCACTTTTCCAGGAAACAGGTTCAGGCCTTCATGCCTGCCGAACTCTTCGCTTTCCGTAAACAATAACTGGAACCCCAGGCAGATCCCCAAGAACGGCTTTCCCGATTGAATCGCGGCCTTGATAGGCTCGATCAAACCATACTGCTTCAGATTTGCCATGCAATCACCGAACGCTCCGACACCTGGCAGGACCACATGACTGGCATTCTGCATGGTGGCCGCATCGCGCGTGACGATCACCTGATGTCCCACTGCCTCAAAGGCTTTCGAGACACTGCGCAGATTTCCCATCCCGTAGTCAATAATGGCGATCATACGTTCTTCCAGACTTAGGAAATCGTAACAATACCGCAACTGAACCGATCCTGCCACTGGCAATCTACAACTCTAGATCCACCAACTACTGACTACCCGTCTACGTGGGTCGAGGTCTTTCAATTGACAGGATGGGACCGAACCAGTAGCCTGAACTCGGTAAGACGGCGGAGCGACCCATGAATGACACAGGGCTCGTTGAATACATTAAGAAGTCAATCCCTGATTTAATCGCACTGTATCGATTTGGCTCACAGGCGAAGGGAACTGCTCGTCCAGATAGTGATGTAGATCTTGCCGTACTCTCGCGCGTGGCCCTGTCCGAACTGCGCCGATTTGAACTCGCACAGGAGCTGGCCACCCAACTGCACCGTGATGTGGACCTCGTGGATCTTCGCTCTGCGTCCACCGTGATGCGCATGCAGGTCATCTCGACCGGAGAATGCCTGAACGCACCAGGCGAATCAGCCCGACGAGAATTCGAAATGTATGCCTATTCAGACTATGCCAGACTCAACGAGGAACGAAGAGAGATCCTGAAGAGGGTCAGAATGAGCGGGTTGATTTATGGCTGACGATGTCATTCTCAACAAGGCCGCAAGCATTGAGCGATGTCTTCAGCGCATTGAAGAGGAATACGCAGGGAATGAGCAGAACCTTGTTGGGAATCAAACCAAACAAGACGCGATCGTGCTCAACCTACAGCGCGCCTGTGAAACAGCCATCGACCTCGCGATGTATGTGGTCAGTCAGCGCAAACTTGGCGTACCTCAAGACAGCCGCGATGCATTCTCATTGCTGCAAACCGCCGGCATTCTTTCGGCTAATCCCGCTCAGCGCATGCAGCGGATGGTTGGCTTCCGTAACGTGGCTGTGCACGAATACACCCGCCTGAACCTGGATGTGGTGCATGCCATCATCAGCAAACAGTTGGACGACTTCCGCACGTTCTCTGCGACGATCGTGAAGACCTACGCTTAACTGTCACGTCTGAGAATCGATCTAGCAGTAGGGCTAATCAAAAACATCGCTCAAGTGCGTTTAACATTCTTCTGCCGAGCGATGATTCCTTGGCGAACTAGCACGTTTTTAACGAAAGTTTCCGTCTGATTAAGAACACGAGCAATTTGGGATATTCGCATGCCTTTCGAATGTAGATCCTTGATGAAGGTAACACGGGTATCATGCTCGATCTTGCCCATCAAGAAGTTGCTATTAGGATGTCGCTGCTCATCATCGATAATCTGCTGCTCGCGATTCTGGTAATAAATGACTTCTCGATTGGGCTTTCCGGCAAGCCAGTCATAACCAAGTAATAGAGCCGTAAGGTGGATGAAATTTCCTAGAAGCGGCAAGAGCCCTTGGCCATCTGCCTTGAGGTCCTTCGCCAGTCTCTCGATTTGATCAAGATGGATATCTGTTGTAAGTCGTAAGCGATCATCCGCTGTAATGAGGTTCATCAGCCGTTTGCGAATGGCCTGAGTAGCATCAAGAATCGCTCTGCGCACCTGCTGATGATTTTGGAAAGCTCCTGCCAGACCATTCCATCGCCCTTTTGGCCCCAACAGTTCAATCAGTGTAAGCTCTAAATCTGTACAGTATGCAAAAAGGGGACTAGTTCTCGTCGCACTGCCTTGTTTTTTCTTCGCCAAAATGAAAAAGGCAGGCTAACTGGCCTGCCTCCTCCTAGAACTTATGAATTGCACAAACACTTCGTGGTTCTACAGCATCCCCTTCGTCGACAGCACTTTCCCCGCTAGCCGTTCTTCCAGCATTGTCGCCTGATCCAACGCCTTGGCCAGCGCCTTAAAGATCGCTTCCATGATGTGGTGCGGATTGCGGCCGTACATGAGATTTACGTGCAAGTTCAGGCCTCCGTGGGTCACAAAGGCCTGGAAGAAATCCTCGAACAGACCGAGATCGAACGTCTTGATCTTCCGGTCCGGCAGATTCACGTTGTACACCAGAAATGGCCGGCCACTCAGATCGACGGTCACTTGGGCCAAGGTTTCATCGAGCGGCGCCGAGGCAAACCCAAATCGTTTGATACCCGCCTTTTCGCCCAAAGCCTGATGGAATGCTTTTCCCATGACGATACCGACGTCTTCCACCGTATGATGTTCGTCGATATCGAGATCGCCCTTGGCCTTGACCGTCAGGTCAAAAAACCCATGCTTCGAGAGCAGTTCCAGCATATGGTCGAAGAATCGGATGCCTGTGTCGATCTTCCCTTTCCCGCCCCCATCTAGAGTCCACTCGACATGGATATCGGTCTCTTTGGTAGCCCGATGAATGCTCGCCTGTCGTGAAGCAACCCTGTTTCTCTTCATGAGAACCTAATGTTCGCCGATTTGGCATGGGCGTCGAACCCTTCGATCTGCGCCAGTCGAATCAGAGGATCTTTGATTTTGGCTAATTCTTGTTTCGTGTAATGCACGATGTTGCTCACCTTGACATAATCATTGACGGACAGGGGCGAGAAGAACCGGGCGGTTCCTCCGGTCGGTAAGACGTGATTTGGCCCTGCAACATAATCGGCAACAGATGGTGGCGTATACCGCCCCAAGAATAACGCGCCCGCATGACGGATCTTTTCCAAATAATCGAATGGATTATCCACCGAGAGCGTCAGGTGTTCGGCCGCAATTTCATTCGCCACCTCAATGGCTTCATCCATAGTGGTTACAACAAAGGCTACTGAATGACGGGCAATTGATTTCGACGCGATCTTTTCACGCTGAAGACCTTTCAGCTGACTCTCGATCAGTTTCGACACATCCTTGGCCAATCGCTCCGAAGTCGTCACAAGGAATACCTGCGCGTCTTCATCATGCTCCGCTTCGCAAAGCAGATCTGCCGCCACATGGGCTGGTTTTGCCTCATCATCGGCCACCACTAACAGCTCACTGGGGCCGGCCACCATGTCGATTCCAACCGTGCCGTAGAGTAATCGTTTGGCTGTGGCCACGTAGATATTTCCCGGCCCGACAATCTTGTCGACCTTCGCGATGGTGTTCGTCCCATAGGCAAGGGCCGCGACTGCTTGAACGCCGCCGACGCGATAAATCTCCGTGACTCCGGCAATATCAGCTGCGACCAGCAAATAGGGATTAATCCCCTCCTTCTGGGGCGGAGTGACCATCACAATGCGTGGGACACCGGCAACCTTGGCTGGAATCGCGCACATCAGCACGGATGACGGATACACGGCCTTGCCCCCCGGGACATACACCCCTACCGCATCAACTGGGCCAACGAGCTGCCCCAAGGTGGCATCCCCATCCTGGTACATCCAGGTCTTGGTCCGTTGCCGTTCATGAAACGACGTAATCCGTTGAGCGGCCAGCCGCAGCGCATCTCCCTCATCCTTTCGGATGTGGAAATAGGCATTCTTGATCTCTTCAGGAGTCACACGCAGTGCGTCCGACTTCAACGCGACCTTATCGAATTGCTTGGTGTAGCGGAGGATCGCGTTATCTCCTCCCTGCTCCACCCCTCTCAGAATAGCCTGCACGGTTTTTTCAACCGCCGCGCCGGTTGTCCGTCCGCGAAGTGCAATTTTCTTGAGGGATGGGAGAAAGCTGCGATCCGCTTGCGTCACGATTTTCATGAGCGAGCTGCCTTCCGCTTGCGCGCGAGTACCGTCGAGGGGCGACCGTTGCGGGAGGGAACGCTCTGACTCCGCACCGCTACCCGAAGTTTACGAATCAACTCCATCAGTGGCTTTTGTTTGAGCCGAAAACTCGCCCTATTGACGATGAAACGGGCTGTCGATTGAGTAATAACCTCGACCTCGGCAAGATCATGAGCTTTGAGTGTGCTGCCGGTTTCGACCAAATCCACGATCCGATCTGCCAGCCCCACAACCGGAGCTAACTCGATAGAGCCATACAACTTGACGATCTCGACCGGAATTCCTCGCGTATTAAAATAGCGCTCGCTGATCCGTGGATACTTCGTCGCAATGCGAATCTTTGACGAGAGGCGATCATGTGCCCCCTCTCCCCGGAGCGCGGCGACCGAGATTCTACACGCTCCGAATCCTAAATCCAATGGTTCGTATACATCACTTTCCTGTTCTAACAAAACGTCTTTCCCGACAATTCCGGCATCCGCTCCCCCATATTCCACATACGTCGGCACATCGCTGGGCCGGACGATGAGAAAGGTCATCTCGTTCTCGGGGCTGACAAAGATCAGACGACGGCTCTCGCCTGACAGCCCCGGAATGTCGTAGCCGGCTCGTCGGAAGAGCTCCAGCGCGGACTCCATGAGTTTTCCTTTTGACAGAGCAATCGTCACCATACCTAACCCCTAGTGTATCTTCGTCGACGACTTTTGGCGCTGAACCTCAGCCCCCAATGCACCTAATTTTTCTTCAATTCTCTCGTATCCCCGATCAAGATGGTACACCCGTTGGACGTGCGTCACTCCCTCGGCCGCCAGCCCAGCGACGATCAACCCGGCACTCGCTCGAAGATCTGACGCCATGACTGGCGCGCCAGTCAGCTGCTTGCGTCCCGTCACCACCAACCGGTTCCCTTCAACGCGGATATTGGCTCCCATCCGCCGCAGCTCCTCGACATGCATGAACCGGCTTTCAAACACCGTTTCAGTCACGACACTCGTGCCTTCGGCGAGACTCAGCAACGCAACCATTTGAGCCTGCATATCGGTGGGAAAACCTGGGAAGGGCAACGTCCTAATATCAGTGCCTCGTAATGTGCCAGGCATGGTCAGACGCACATGATCGTTGCCTTCCTGCACGTCGGCCCCTGCCTCACGCAACTTCATCAGCACCGCCTCAAGATGACCCGGACGGCAATGTGTCACAATGACATCCCCTTGGGTCACGGCTGCTGCCGCCAAGTATGTGCCAGCCTCGATACGATCAGGAATGACGTCATGATCCCCACCATGAAGTTTTCGCACTCCCTCAATCACGATCTCATCGGTTCCCGCTCCTCGAATTCTCGCGCCGCGTTTGACGAGAAATTCGGCCAGGTCCACGATTTCTGGCTCCTTGGCCGCATTTTCTAGCGTCGTCACTCCCTCGGCCAATGTCGCCGCCATCATGAGATTTTCAGTGCCGGTGACGGTCGGCGTATCACAGTAGATCCGCGCACCTCTCAATCGTTTTGCTCTCGCCGTGATATAGCCGTGCTCAATGGAAATGTCAGCCCCTAATTTTGCCAATCCCGCTAAATGAAGGTTCACTGGCCTGGATCCGATCGCACAGCCCCCAGGAAGGGACACTTTGGCCTCCCCCCAACGGGCAACCAACGGACCAAGGACCAATACCGACGCCCGCATCGTCTTCACAAGATCGTAGGGAGCTTCAGTTGATTCAATGGCATTGACCTGGATGACCGCCCGATTGCCCTCATGGGATACCTTGGCTCCGAGAATCCCTAAGAGCTTTCCCATCGTGAGCACATCCACGACCCTTGGAAGATTGGTGATGACGCACTCCCCGCCTCCCAGAATGGTCGAGGCCAAGATCGGAAGAGCGGAATTTTTTGCGCCGCTAATGCGAACGTCTCCGGCGAGTCTCTTGCCGCCTCTGATAAGAATCTCATCCATACCGTGATCCTAGCCTACCCGCCGCGCGATCATCACCCGTTCGATACCGGCCTCATCCTTGATGGTCTGAAGTCCTGTGTAGCCCCCTGCATGTTCTGCCGCCAGTCGCACAATTGGAGCTTGCCCCTGACCAAGCTCCATGACGAGCAATCCACCAGGCACGAGAAATTGCCGTGCATCGTGGAGCAATCGTTCATGGAACTCTGTTCCGCTCTGTCCAGCCACCAACGCTAACCGCGGTTCAAAATCTCGGACCTCTGGTTGCAGACCGGCCCAGACCTCTTCGGCGATGTACGGGGGATTAGACACGATCGCATCCACGGCTCCGATTAACTGGCATTCGTGCAAGGGAAACAATAGATCCCCTTCCTTCCAAGTAATTTTATCGCTGACGCTGTGTCTCTCCGCATTACTCTTGGCAACCGTCAACGCTTCCCCGGAGCAGTCCAGGGCAAAAATTCGCATGCCGCTCAGGATGGTCGCCAAGGTCACCGCCACACATCCGGACCCAGTTCCCACATCAACCACTACCGCACCTTCTGCAAACCTGCCCTCCCTGAGAGTCTCCTGAACAAGGAGTTCGGTCTCAGGCCGAGGAATCAACACCGCCGGGTTCACATCAAAGTCGAGACCGCAAAATTCCTGTGTGCCAAGAATATACTGGAGGGGTTCGCATGCCATCCGCCTCGATACGACTGATTCGGCACGAGCGAGTCCTTCAGCTGACACCGCTTGGTCTCTCCGACTCGCCAACTCGTGATGTTTCAGTCCAAATGCGTAGGCCAATAACCAGATCGCTTCTTGAGACGTATTGGTCGATCCAGCTCTTTCCAAAGCACGTTGAGCCCACGTGAGCACCATGCCAATCGTCTTTGGATCTGCGGTAATGGGGACGACCATCATGACACGTTGGCGGTTTCGGCCTGCTGTTGTTGTGCCTTCAGCGCTTGAACAAATTCATCCAAGTCGCCTTCCATAACCAGCTCAAGCTTGTGCAACGTCACCCCGACTCGATGGTCGGTGACACGGTTCTGAGGAAAGTTGTAGGTGCGAATCTTCTCGCTCCGCTCGCCCGTTCCGACCTGGGATTTCCGGTTTTTGGCGATCTCCGCTTCGTGTTTTTCCCGCTCGGCTTCCACAATGCGCGCGCGCAAGGTCCGCATGGCTTTCGTGCGATTCTTCAGCTGCGAACGCTCGTCCTGACAACTCACCACGACTCCGGTGGGAATATGGGTGATGCGCACGGCTGATTTCGTTGTATTGACACTCTGGCCACCGGCGCCAGAGGAGCAGAACGTGTCGATCCGGAGGTCTCCTGGATCGATCTTCACATCGATTTCATCCACTTCCGGCATGACCGCCACAGTGATAGTAGAAGTATGGATCCGGCCCGCCGCTTCCGTCACCGGCACCCGCTGCACACGATGCACGCCGGCTTCGTACTTGAAGTGGCTATAGGCCCCCTTGCCTTCGATCAGCACCGTGATGTTCTTATATCCTCCGACACCATTCTCTGCCGCCTCGACCGTATCGACCTTGAAGCCTTTCTTCTCCGCATATCTGATATACGAACGGAATAACTCCCCGGCGAACAACCCCGCTTCGTCTCCACCGGTGCCGGCCCGAATTTCCAGAAGCAGACTTTTTTCATCCCGTGGATCTTTCGGAATCAAGAGCTCCTTGACCTGCTCTTCCATGACTTCCTGTTGCTTCCGCAACTCGACGGTTTCGTCAGAGGCCATCTTGTGCATGTCACTGCCGGCTGATGGATCTGCCAGAATCTGCGCGGCTTCTTCCAGCTGGCGAGCATTGCTACGATAGACTTCGAACAACTGAGCCGCCGGCTCAAGATCGACACGTTCCTTGCTGAGCTTATGAAGCTGCGCTGGCTGACTGACGACAGAGGGATCCATGAGCTGATCGATCAACTCTTGAAATCGTGACGCCACGAATTCCCATTTCTTGAGTAACGCGGCTTCCATCGTGGTCGGTCCTCAGATGCACGACTAATCCAGGCCGAAAAACAAAGGGACCCTGCTCCAGGCGAAGCAGGGTCCCTTCATATGACACGTAGAGTGGCTACTTGTCCTTCTTCGCGTACTTCTTTTTGAACCGCTCAACGCGTCCTTCAGTATCGATAATCTTTTGTGTACCGGTGAAGAACGGATGACAATTGGAGCAGATATCAACACTGATATCACCAATAGTGGTACGGGTCTTAAACGAATTTCCGCAGGCGCAGTGAACCGTTGCCTCGCGGTATAGCGGATGAATACCCTTCTGCATGACCTACAACTCCTTACCCAAGAATGACAAACATGCGTGGTTTCTTCCCAAGGGCCAATACTTTAACCGAAGGAAGCTTAAGAAACAAGCACCACATTATCGATTCATCGATTGCAGAAACTCCTGATTGGTCTTGGTCCCGCCGATCTTATCCATGAGGAACTCCATGGCTTCCATCGTCCCCAACGGACTAAGCACCTTCCGGAGGATCCACATCTTGTTAAGGCGATCTTTATCCACCAACAGTTCTTCTTTCCTCGTACCGGACTGACTGATATCGATCGCTGGAAACAGGCGCTTGTCCGCCAAGCGCCGATCCAAATGAACCTCCATATTACCGGTCCCTTTGAACTCTTCAAAGATGACGTCGTCCATACGACTACCGGTATCGACCAGCGCCGTTGCCATAATGGTGAGGCTCCCGCCGTTCTCAATATTGCGGGCCGCTCCAAAGAAACGTTTTGGCCGCTGCAGCGCGTTGGAATCCAAACCGCCAGAAAGCACCTTGCCGCTGGGCGGCGCAATGGTGTTATAGGCCCGGGCGAGACGGGTGATACTGTCCAACAGGATGACGACGTCCTTCTTGTGTTCGACAAGCCGCTTTGCTTTCTCCAGGACCATTTCCGCCACCTGGGCATGTCGCTGCGCCGGTTCATCAAACGTCGAACTGATAACCTCTGCCTTCACCTGCCGCTGCCAGTCGGTCACTTCTTCCGGTCGTTCGTCAATCAACAACACGATGAGTGTGACTTCTTTGTGATTCCTGATAATGGCCCGAGCGATCGCTTGGAGAAGCATCGTCTTACCAGTACGCGGAGCCGCCACGATCAGCCCTCGCTGGCCTTTTCCGATCGGAGTAGTCAAATCCATGACGCGGGTACAATACTCTTCTCGGTCGAACTCCAGATTGAGTCGTTCTTCGGGGTACAACGGAGTGAGGTTATCGAAGAGAATCTTATCGCGCGACACCTCGGGGTCTTCATAGTTGACCTTCTCAACCTTGAGCAAGGCAAAATACCGTTCACTCTCTTTCGGGGGACGGATCTGACCCGACACAATGTCGCCGGTACGAAGGTTGAACCGGCGGATCTGTGACGGGGAGATATAAATGTCGTCGGGACCCGGCAGATAATTTGAGTCCGGCGCGCGGAGAAAGCCGAATCCATCAGGAAGAGTCTCTAGCACCCCTTCCCCAAAGACCACACCGTTTTTCTCAGTCTGAGCTTGGAGGATCGCAAAGATCAGTTCCTGCTTTCTCAGATTGGTGGCCCCTTCGATCTTCAGTTCACGCGCCACGTCATTCAGGTCGGCGATGGACTTCTGTTTCAGTTCTGCAAGATGCATTACTTCCCCCCTATCTACTGACATAGAACTCCTCTCAAGCCGTGGGTTTGTTATTCTCCAGAATACACTCGAACTGATTTGGTCATCCGAAACGTGCTTTTATCGTAGCAATGAGCTTATTTAGGTCTTGGTCTGTTTGGGTTGGAATTGCTTGCGGAAGATTCGTTGTCCGCTTCTTTACTGAGTTGTCTCTTGTTATGAACTGCAGGGATTACGGCCACCTCTAAAACTCTCCGAGGTCTACAGCTCAAGCAGGATCTTTGATGGGCTCACTTACGTTACGTCACGCTCGCTGCTAGATTTGATTCGGGACAGGTTCAGGATTTGAATTCTTCGGTGGAGAGAATCAGCCCAGCCTTAGATGATGAGGCGATGATACCCAGGCATCGACCGGTTGTCAACTAGCATCCAGAATTTTGTTTTCTCTACAATTATGCGAACAATCCTTCCTAGTTAATGTCGCTCACAGGTTGTTCCATGAATTTAAAGTGTGTTACACAGGAGAATCTCGAATCTAACATCGATGAGACAGCGAGTACGACATGGCGCGTGACGAAAACGAAACTAGCCCGGGCCGCGTATTTTCACTCCTGGAAGCCAATCAGCTTATCCCTCAGCTCCAGTTGCATCTGTCAACCGTGCGAGAAGGTAAAACCGTCTTGATGCGAACTCGCGAGGAGGCGAGCAAAGCATCGGCCAATGCATGTTTCGGCGGTGGGACACCAGCAGGCGTATCCTACGTGAAAAGCCTTCAGGACATCAGTGCCAACCTCCATGCCATCCATGAGCTGGGAGTCACTGTAAAAGACATCGATCTTGGGCTGTGCGACTTCCCACACATCCGTGACGGTCGAGTCGTCTACTTATGTTGGAAACTTGGCGAGAAAGAAATCCGCTGGTGGCACGAAGTCACATCCGGATACGACGATCGTTGTCCCATCGAAGACGATCCTGCCTAGTCCCATACCTCCTTAACAGGGATCGGCACACAACACTGAAGCGCACAGCAGTTTATACGGTATGAAATTCGTCATCATCGGCTACGATAGCCCACAAGGGGAAGCTAAGCGAAAAATCCATCGGTCCGCCCACTTAGCTAACCTCGAACCGCTGGATAGGCAAGGGCGAATCATTCTCGCAGGCCCTCTGACAGATAAAACTGGGAGCCTTCTGGTGCTAGAATTTGAGACGCAGGAGGAAGCTGAAAACTTCGCCCATCATGACCCCTATACGGTTTACGGTGTCTTTGAACGAGTTGAAATTCACCCGTTCCTGCAGGTTTTCCCAAAATCCCCCTCGTAAACTTCCGTCACTCCTTGGATTTAGCCTCCTCTTTCGAAGCATTGTCCGATACTACCCAGAGCGGTATAGTTCTCTTATGAATAGTCGACGTGTATTAAGAATTCTTCCCGTCGTCGCCTTCTTCCTTCTCCTCCATCAACAGGCAAGTGCTTCAGAAACCATGGTAGTCACCGAGGGGCGTTATGTAATGGGAGATGGCGATACTCTCGCAAGAGCTGAAGAACAGGTCCTCCGATTGGCTCAGCGCCGAGCGGTTGAAGAGGCCGGACTGTATATCGAGTCTACCTTTCACGATATCGAAAAATCCTCTCCCGGCAAAAGCTTCCAATCCAGCTCATTGGAGATTCGTACTATTGCGGCCGCGATAACAAAAACCGAACTCCTGGAATCTCGGCGTTCCATCGAAAATGATCGACCAAGCTTCTATATCCGAATCCGCGCAGTCGTCGACCTCGACAATCTTCAAGCAGCCGTTCGACGATGGCAATCCGAAGAGCGACTCGCTGAACATTTCCGTCGACTGCAGAACGAGAATGCAGAACTCAAGGCCCAGCTCCATGAGTTACGAACCGCTCCGAGGGGCGTGCGAACTCTCACCCTTGAGCCGCTCAGCCACACAAAAAGTCGAGAGCAGGCTCGGATATTGGTCGAAAGATCGTTTCTGGCTCATCACCTTCCCCAGAAACTCGATCTAGCCTCACGGGCGGCTGCTCTAGACCCTCAGTCTGTGGAACCCTTGATTGTGCGTGGGCAAACGTATTTACGGCTCGCCTCTGCGGCCTACGCCAACAAATCTAGACAGAGTGAGTACTCCGAATATATCGACAGTGCCCGAATGGATTTCGATCGAGCCATTCTCATTGATCCAAAGAATACCTGGGCCCTTCTTGGCCAAGGAGACGTCAACACATGGTTACAGCGGCCCATCGAGGCAGCCCACGCATTCGAGCAAGTACTTGAGTTAGACCCTTTTTTTGATTTAGCACGTCATCGTCTCATCAATCTGTATACCGCCGAGGCTCGCAAATTGGTCTCCCTCAAGCAATTGTCGCCCGCCCTTACCGTCCTGCAAAAGTGCTTACCCCCACAAACGCCTGAGAGTTGGACTCCATATCAAAAGGAGGCCTATTTGCTCAGGAGCGAAATCTACAAGAACCTGAACCTGCCCGCCCAAGCAATTGACGACCTTAGTGCGATCCTGCGAACCGATCCCACTGATAGACAGGCCTTGCTCGCAAGAGCGGCGCTTTACCAGGAAGGACTACAAGGGCGTGCTGCAAAAGACGATCTTGAACATGCGTGCATGCTCGGAGCAACAGTCGCCTGCGAACAGCTTCCGTAGTCATCACGCTTCGCACTCCCACGCCAGGCTTGACTGCAGCCAAGCTGCGCGCGCATCACCTCAGCATTTCGCCAGCCATCTCATATAACCTGACCCTACACGCTCATTTGACAATCCAAAAGGGCGACACCTATAATGGATTGGGTTTTGTTCATCGGCCCTTGAGCAGCTTCCCCTAACACGCACACGAAGAGCAAATGGCCTACACTACCTGCTCAATAGTGACCCAAAATCTCTTTGAGTTGGGTCTTCTGTGACCTTGAACACGAGTAGGAAAACAGCTTAGAGTAGTAAAAGAAAACTAAAAGTATTTTTTTAAAAGAAACAAACGCTTCTTCCATTAACTATAATTTTCATGGAGTGTAGCTTGTGATGAGTGACTATCGTGTGCTTCCAGGGCCAGAACACTTTCTGCCGCCAGCTGCTGCCAGTATGGGGATTTGCTTGCCAAATCCTGGAGAAGCCCATATTAATGGTGTGATCGCTCCAGAAGAAAAGGCTTATGAGGAAGCGGCGCGTCAATTCTTAATGGCGAAGGTACCAACAATTTTCCCAGGGCCCCTCGTATTGTGGGCCTGGAACGAAAAGGCCGCTAAGAAAGCCACCGCCGTTCGACATCTTTTTAATACGCTTGTCGAATGCGTTCAGCCTGGGCAAAAACCAATGCTGATCCCTATGCCTGACTACCGTCCCAAATACCCAAAGATTAACCCTGAAGTCGAGATTAATCCAAACCATCCAAATTTGACAATCTGGCACAACAGAATCGACTGCTGCATGTTTATCGGAGTGCATTGTCATCAAGCCAACCTATCCCTGAAGATCATTCGCGGAGGCACTTCTTGCTATACGATCGCAATGTGTGCACAAGCCGGGCATGAAGATGCAATGCTATCATTTCGGGATGCGTCGGTTGAGAAGATCATGAAGTTGGCCGATACGGTCAAGCGATTGAAAGGAACCGTCCAACCACGGCTAGAATCAGCTAGAAATGGGGTTTCAAGTTAACGACCTGAGACCGTTCGGGCCTGTAAATTCGGGCCTGTAAAAAGGAGGCTGGATCCATGGCGGATATACACTCAGTCATCGGCACAAAAAATAAAAAAGGTCAGACCTATACAGACACGTGGAAATTGATGAACGAGGCTCCGCGGACCCCATCGTTCTTTACGGGCTCCGAGGTCATCAAGGAAGCGCTTCGCCGAGCCAGCTGCGATGTGATGATCGCCTATCCCATCACACCACAGAGTGAAGCCGCCGCATTGATCGGCGAACTATTCGCTGAAGGCTATATCGGAGACTATTTCCGTGGTGAGAGTGAATTTGCCGTTATGTCGCAGTGCGCCGGTGCTGCGTTTGGTGGAGCCCGTGTATTTACGACGACTGCGGGACCTGGCACGATGCGTGCGATGGAAAACTTCCCAATGTGGTCTGGCGCAAGATTGCCGATCCAAATGATCGTCACTTGCCGCGGTATTAACTCACCTCTCTCGATTCAGCCAGACACGCTTGAGATTGCCTATTTACTGAATACCGGCATGTTGGTGTGGCATGCAGAAACGGCTCAGGACTTCTTTGATTGGATTTTAAAGGGCTATATGGTCTCCGAGGAGCCGGATGTGCACCTTCCGCTTGCACTGTGCTGCGACGGATTCTTCGTGACACATACGAAGGACGTCGTCAATCTCACACCGGCCGACATGTGCTTGCCACCATACGATCCCTATCGCTCACCGGTGCCCTGCATGGACATGGAATGTCCACCAGTGCGCATGATGCGCGATCCATTCGTGATGAAGAGTAACTACATCAGCTATGCAACCCACGCGTCCTGGCAGCAAGAAATCTGGGCCGCGGTAGAGCGCTCGCGCAAGCATTCAATCCACTGGCTGAACGGCCTCATCGACACAGAGAACACTGACGCGGAAATCATAATCGTGGCATCCGGCACTGCCGTTTCGCAGGGCCGCGAAGCGATCCGCCTCTTGGAAGATGAAGGGGTGCGCTGCGGACTTGTCAAGGTGAAGACATTACGTCCCTGGCCGGAAGAGGAAATCCGAGAAGCAACGAAGAACGCTAAGCACATCTTCGTTCCGGAATTCAATGTGACCGGCTGGCTGGCAAAAGAGATTAAGGCGACGATTCCTAATCCTGAACGAGTACATGCAGGACCCCGTGTCTGCGGAGGCATGACGATGCCGCCGGAAATCATCGTGTCCGAAATTAAAACAGCCCTGGGGATGAAGACTTTCTCCTTGGCCGGTCGTGGAAGCTGAGTTGTACTGACTTCAAACCTATGTCGTTCTTATGAGCGATATTGAGGAGGCGATATGAGCAAAGAGCGTATACAAATATCCGAAGACTTATACGATATCATGCCACCGGATTATCAAGACCTCGTAAAAAGTGCCACATACGGCAAGGAAGATAGAGGTTGGAAAGATATAGGCACATCAAAGGAACTGATTGAGCAACACTCACTCTGCGCTGGCTGTCCTGAGTCAATGGCCTTCCGATACATATTGGCATCTCTCCCGAATCCAGAGGATACGGTCATGGTCGGATCAACTGGTTGTACCAGCCTGGTATTCCCAATGGTGGCGGTTCATAACATCCACTCATTGTTCGGCAACCAGAACGCCATCGCATCAGGCCTCAAACGTGCCTTGAGTGTCCGCTTCCCCGGTCGTGTGAAGGATGTCGTTGTCCTTGCTGGTGATGGTGCAACTGTTGACATCGGATTGGATATGACGCTGCAGGCTTGGTTCCGGCAGGAGAAGTTCACAACAATTTGTTTTGACAACGAACTGTATGCCAATACAGGCGGCCAGGAAAGTGGATTGATGCAAAAGGGCTTTGTGGCCAAGATGGCACCAGTCGGAAAATTATTCGATAAGGTGCGGTTGCCTGAAATTGCTCGTGAATCCGGCTGCCATTACGTGATCAACTGCACGGTCAGCAAGCCGTCACTGGTCGAGAAGGTCATCCGCAATGCCGTCCATATTGCCCGTGAAATTGGCCCAACTTATCTCCAGCTCTACACGCCATGCATTCTTGAAATCGGCAAGAACAGCATGGAAGGCCTTCAGGAAATGCGTGATTCTGAAAAGCCAACCGAGCGTTTCGCCTACAAGGAATACATCAGTGAGCCAGCCAAACAATTGCTGGCTGAATTAGCAGCAAAGGATAAGGAACGGAAAGCAGCCGCCAAA
This sequence comes from Nitrospira sp., assembly GCA_005116745.1. NCBI lineage: Bacteria > Pseudomonadati > Nitrospirota > Nitrospiria > Nitrospirales > Nitrospiraceae > Nitrospira > Nitrospira sp. The sequence continues at coordinate 162,343 of SWDS01000008.1, forward strand.
CAGCTGGCAGGACAAGCATCAGCATAGTCAGACCGGAGGCAGACATGATTAAGAGACGATTGAATATCCGGATGTCAGGCTTGGGCGGACAGGGTGCGGTCACCGCAGCACATGTCTTGGCCATGGCTGCCAACCGGGACGGAAAATTCTCCATCTCCAACCCGTTCTTCGGCGCCGAGAAGCGCATGGCGCCAGCGGAAAGTTATTGCCGCATTGGCATCGAGAGAATCTATGACCGCGGCGAGTTAGTATTTCCCGATGTCATCCAGGTTTTTCATCCACAAGTCATCACTATGGGCAAAAGCTACACCATGCCCTTCTATTCCGGCGTGAAAGAAGGCGGCCTCGTGGTGATCAACTCTGATCAAGAGCTTCTATCGAACGATGATATTGAACGGCTCAAGGATCTGAACGTAAAGGTATTTTACATTGCAGGAACCGAACTCGCGATTGAGGTGGCCGGCACTGAGTTATCAACGAACATGTCGATGATCGGATCGGTTGCGGGCATCACCAAGTGCGTCTCAATGGAAGCTCTGGATGGCGCCTTACAGGAACGGTTCGGGAAGAAGTTCGTCGCCTCCGGTGGAACCGCCTCCTTGGATGAAGCGATCAAGAAGAAATTCGCCAAGAAAGAAATGTTGCTGGCCAAGAACCTGGCAACCGTGAAGGCTGCTTATGATATCGCCACCGCGTGGGCCGAGAAGAATCAGTATGAGCTGCGAGTCGGCAATCCTGCCGTGGCGGCTTAACGAGAGAGAAGGAACCAGCTCGCATGTATAACGTAGCTCAAGTTATTGATGAAAAATGCGTAGCCAAAAAGGGATGTCGGCTCTGCATCATGTATTGCCCGGAGGCCAACACCCTTGATCTCAATTCGAGCAAGATGGTGGCCGAAGTGATCATCGACCGCTGTAAGGGCTGTGAACTCTGTGTGATCGTCTGTGATGCAGCCAAGCACAATGCCATTACCATGCAGGCCGTCAGTGCCACCGGACAGCTCATGTCTAATAAAGGTGAGTCTGCGGCTTTGGGACAAGCGTATCAGGGATAGTTCGTCACGGGCTAAACTTCTCAAAACCCCATGGCGTTCGCGCTATGGGGTTTTTCTTTAGGCACGAGGTAACTGATGGAACACGAGGACAATATGATCGATGCGCTGCTCGGCGAGATTTCCGGCTTGATCACCCAATACCCCAAAGCCATCGAACGGCAGGCGGCGATCATTCAAGCGACAGGCAAAGACCCTGAGCTTGTGGACAAGCTAATCAAAGCGGCAGACACAATGCGTGATAGCGGTAACCTCTATCTGACATGGGCTAAACATTACGCTGCTGTCGCTAAAGGCAACACAGACGCTTCTTCCGACGAAGACGAGACCGAAGATTTCGACGTCTAAAAAATCTCCCTATTCCTGGAAAAGTTTTGCTAAAATACAACTCGCGTTGACTCAAATCTCTGTTCCCCGGTAGCTCAGTTGGTAGAGCAGCCGGCTGTTAACCGGCTGGTCGCAGGTTCGAGTCCTGCCCGGGGAGCCACAACACTTCTCTTATCCAGATCTCCCCTCTTTCCTCATCGGGCTAAGGAAAGTTTTGATCTCATGGTTTGAGCAGATCGAGACAGTTTTCAATCACTCAACCAAGATCTCACGGGGCCACCCTCTGCATGATTCCTCCGTGACAATAATCGTATGGTTTTGCATTGAATGTTTTTCCTGTTAAGTCTTAGACTTGCACCGCACAGCCATCAGGAGCCCCTTCAAGTTCTCCGCATCGCATACTCGACATGACAACCAATTCCAACAAACTTGATATCGCCTCGTCATTTCAGCCTCCGATCCCCCTCCGGAATGCTCATCTCATGACTCTTGTCCCTCGCTACATGCCCCGGGACACATCCTTAATGGGATTGCCACAGGAGACTCGGTTCTTTCCTGTTGAGCCACAAACACAGCTTCAGGGATTCTGTCATTGGCAAGACGATCGTATGGCGTCTCCCACAGCAGTCCTGGTTCACGGCCTTGAAGGCTCCAGCGAATCTCGGTATATGCGCGGCATTGCGGCCAAGGCCTATCGAGCTGGCTTTAACGTCATTCGCATGAATCAACGAACATGTGGTGGAACCGAGCATCTCACTCCGACTCTGTATAACAGCGGCTTGAGTGGAGACTACCGCACGATCATCAATGAACTAGCACGCCGAGATGGACTCGACCGCATATGGCTGATCGGGTATTCCATGGGTGGGAATCTCGTCCTGAAAGCGGGAGGCGAGCTGGGCCAAACCCAGCCCGCCCTCGCCGGAGTGGCAGCAGTATGCCCAAATATCAATCCAGCCGTTTGCGCTCGTGCATTGGAGAAGCCTCGCAACTTCATCTATCATCGCCACTTTTTGACTCGCTTGAAGTTGAGGTTGCGGAAAAAGGCGGCGCTATTGCCGGGGAAATGGGATCTGTCCCAACTCGATCAGATCGCCACGATCAGCGAATTTGATGATCGCTACACCGCTCACGACGGAGGCTATCGAGACGGCGCCGATTACTACAACAGAGCGGGCGCACGCCATGTGCTCGATGCCATCGCGGTCCCTACGCTCATCATTACGGCACAAGACGACCCGTTTATTCCCTACTCAATGTTTACCGTACCAACCATTCAGCGGCACCCACACATACGTGTGTCCGCACCTCGCTATGGAGGCCATTGCGGGTTTTTTCACAGAGGCCAAAATGGAGAAGACTCGTATTGGGCGGAGAACAGAATCATAGATTTTCTGCTGGGGCGGCTATGACGGACGCTGCGTCAAGCTTGTCCCCTGGAGCAGAACGCCTACGCAGCTTTGCGGAGTTTGCGAGACTCCATGGCTGCGACGAGCGGAGCACACTTCCAGACCCAGCTGAGGATGAGCCAGACACTATCGGCAACGATGGCCACAATGAAGACCCAGTTGTAAATTGCCTCGCCCACTTTCCCAAGAAACGGATCGAGCGCAAAGAGCAGCACACCGTACGCAATGGTAATTGCGAGCAGCGTCGCGCAAGGCACGACCAGCCCCTGAAACGGTACGATCCACTTCCATTCCACCGGTGGGTTTCTCGCCAACTCTCTGGCACCCAACCACCCGATCACCACTGAGCCACTGTAGCCCACGAATTGGACAAGGTCTGACGCCCGAAGTTTTCCCAGCGAGCTTTCTCGAAACAACGACATCTGTCCAAGGATCATTGCGAAGAGAAATGCTAGAACCAGAGCGACGCCATATTCCATCACCCATCGTCTAGCGCCCATAACCCAACCTCTCATGCAGCATAACCGTCCACTGTATGTGCCAAAGCTTAGCACAAGGGGATTCTGACTGAGAAATAAACAGTCATTACTGAGTCTGATCAGCTTAGACGATCACGCTGTTGAGATGTGTCCGCACATCTTCCAGATAGGTCTTAAACGGGTCCGGCATGGGAAACGGGGCGCGACCCCTCACTTGGAAGATCGACCAATTGATGACATAGGCAGGGAATAAGCCATCAGAGGCTGGAAGCTGATCCGCCACTGAAGCGGGCCGCTCACTCAGAAGATATCTAACCATCTCACTGCGGCCATAGGCACGCGTGTTTTTGGGCGCGGTGTCCATCGCGAGATCAATGAGGCGGTCCGTCGTCACACGAGGGACACGCCCCTCTTCCAATAATCCGTAATACAGCCCCTTCGCTGGATTCAGATTGTGATACTCCAAGTCTAAACTCTTCAGCATAGGATCGGTCCACTCGACATGTTCTGCTTCTCGGAAGCAGTCCAGCAACCACAGCTTGGACGCCCAATCGACACGCCCAACGAGCTTCTGATAATCGCCGCGCAGATCATGGAGCACTGATGCCCATTGGGCAAGAACCCAATCGGTCTCTTCATCCTGCCCGCTGTAATGTCGAACAGCACAGTCAAGAAACCGTTCTTGAATATCCACAGCCGACATCATCTTGTGAGACTGTAACCGGACCAGCCAGCGCCGTTCTTGATCCTGTGAAATCTCTTGAAGCGCTTCCACCGGTTCGTCGATTTCCAATTCTTGAGGCGCATGTCCCTCCTCAATCAACTGCAGCACCAGCCCGGTCGTACCGAGCTTCAATGCCGTCGCATATTCAGCCATATTGGAATCGCCCAGCAGCAGATGAATCCGTCGGTATTGATTGGGGTCCGCCAACGGTTCATCCCTCGTATTCACAATCGCCCGATTCTGCTGCACCCATTCAAAGAAATCGTTCACGATATAGTCGGCACGCTGGGAGATTTGAAAGGGCAACTCCGATATAGGCTGCGCACCGAAACCCGACCGTGGAACAAGTAACCGATCCACCTGAATCCAGGCATCCTGGAGGGGGGCGGAACCGACACGCCCAGAGCCGGTAAAAATCTGCCTGGTCACAAGAAACGTCACGAGCGGAGCCATCCCGCTCCTCGAAAAAGGAAACCGCCGGGGCACCAGATAGTTCTCATGCGAGCCAAAGGTCGCATCCGTCTCATGGTCGATGTTGTTCTTGATCAAGGACACCTGGTCACAGAACCCGAGAGCTTCGATCGTTCGCTGCAACAAGAGATCCCCAGCACGGTCCGACGCCACGACATCCATGAGGGAATGACATTCCGGTGAAGCATACTCCAAATGCCCCATGTCCAAATACATTCGTCCGGCGTTGGTCAGAAATCCCCCATTGCCTGGAGGCTCATCATGCCCCCGATGGTGCAAATCCAGCACGCCGCGCCGCTGAACCTGAAAGAGATGGTCACGAATCTTATGCGCAAACCACGTCGGAGAATGGTCCGGTCGATCCTCGTGGATCAAGAGTCCGTATTCAGTCTCTAAACCGAAGATACGATTCAACATGCTATTACGCGAGTGATGGGCTCAGCTCATTGGGGAGCAGTGTTTTCAGTTCATCAACCCCAAGGGCTCGATACTTGGAGGGGCCTTGCACATGGCGATCAAGTAAGGCACATTCGATCGTCTTTTCAGCAATACATTGCCGCAGATAGGCATAGAGTGTCTCAGAGTCCGTCGCCTGCTGATCAGGACCAGTCCCCGCCTCATCATGGCCTTCTCCCTCGTCCAGGGCGCGTCGCTGCGCTCGATCACCGACCGCCCACGTGCGAATCGATGCACCTACAGTGTCCGCAAGAGACGCAAGAGACTGCTCTCGGAGATATCCAGCCATCTTCTGCTCGACCGCTGACGTCGCGGCAAGCACTGCATACTGGCTCTTTTCCTCAAATGTTCCGTCGTAGTTGATCGTCAAGAACCCGTCTTTCCCGGCTTTCTGTCCGAGCTCTGCCAGTAAGATTTTCACGATAAAAGGGGCTTTGAACACCTCTTCGAACGCCTGTTTGATTGCCGGCGCCATCCCGTACTTCACCAGACGTCCTCCAGTCACATCGGAAGCGGAGCGATTGAATCCTTCGACGTGAGCCATCTCCAACAGATTGAAGCGCAGCTTCTCGAGATCAGCCGGGTGCCCCATCCCACCCAAGGCGAGACGATCGTAAATCTCATAGAGCTTGGGAGTGCCCTTGCTCATTGTCATGAGCAGAATACCGCGCTCACACGTAACTCCAACAACAGGGGCTCCCTCCTTAAACTGTTCGTCGAGATAGGTCCGACGATTGCCGACCGCTTCAACCCATTTATATGGCTCTTCATACATGGCGACTAACCTTTGTCTCGAAGAGAGGCTTCAATTGCGCGTCCGGCATCGTGCGCACACCGGAAGCAGTAATGAATTTGATCACCGGATAGAGACCAGCTTCTCGGTTGACTCCTCCGGTCGCGCTATCGAATTCTGCGGCACTCGTCAACAGTCGTAATGCCTGAACAGTTGCCTGCTCTTCCGGCATCGCGCTCAGCGGCTGTTCACCCCATGTATTCACGTAATGTAGGATTCCGCGAATGGTCGGTGAACCAGACCCGGATACTGCATAGTCCGCTCCTTCGAACTCCGCACCGAGAATGTCGTAAAAATAAATCTTTGCCGATTCCTGCTCCAAGTCGTACCCGGCAAAGATCGGCACCACAGCACCCGTACCCGCCAGCGCCGCCGGGACGTTGTCTTTCAGCAACTTTGAGAGAGCCCTGAGTTTACCCTCAAAACTGAGTTCCTGAAGCTGTGTCCGCCGAAAATACTTGAACGAATGTTCAAGTATGCGCGCCATTTCATACGCGGTCGCTGGCACTCCGGCAATTGCCATGACACTATGTCGATCGATCTCCAACACCTTGTCAGTGCGGTCGTACATCACCATATTGCCGGCTGTCGCACGCCGGTCCCCGGCAACCAACACCCCATCCAGGTACTTGAACGCAAGGATCGTCGTAGCTGTGGTCAGTTCCTGTCCTCGCGCCGCCTGGCTCGGCACGCCAAACACATGCCCTTGTTCTTTCAACAGCTGATAGAAATCGCTCTGCATACCCATATGTCACTCCGCTCCAGTAGGGAGGCAATGGTGAGGAGAACTTTCTCCCCATTCTTATGCCTCCCGCCTCACCCCTCAGGTCCTATTCGCCCGTCCGCTGCTTATACCGTTCTGCCTGCTTGGGATCGACCTTGCGCATCCGTTTCATAAGGCTATCCTTCTCGGGCGATCCCGTATCGGGCCGTCGCGGCCCGCCGCCTTCTTCCAGCGGACTTGGCGACTTCGGCATAGGATCAACTGGCCCCTCACGTCGTTCCGGCATCATACTGTGTGTCATGCCTCACCATCCTTCCTGTGTCGCCACGTTGCCAGCGCATCAGCCGGTGAATGGGCACATTGGAAAACACCCATGCATCGTCGGACTTCTTGCGGATCAAAGAGATCTCCCATGTCCAGACTATGTGCGCGTAACCTTCCCACGAACTGAATCTGTTCCCATTGCATCGATTGAATCTGATCAGGAAAACGCTGTACGCAAAGTCCGCGCAACCCACCACGGGTATCGCTTGGGCCGTTCCGAATCGCCTCGTCAATTGCCTCGTCGGTCGTCATCCGCCAAGCTTTCCCCTCGGCTTCCAATCCCAGGTACAGCCCTTGTTCGGGGTTGATATTGTGATACTCCAAGTCCAAGCTGGCCAACCAGGGATCGTCCCAGCCGATCCGCTCTTCTCGCAGAAACGTCTCGAGTAACCACTGTTTCGTGACCCAATCCAGCTTTCCCACTAACTGTGAACGGTCTTGTGACAACAGACCCAAGGTATTACTCCACTCATTCAATAGCCAATCCGACTCTTCGTCTGATCCGGCTAACTCGCGGCGTGCCGCCTCACAGTACTGCGCTTGAAGCTCCACAGCAGAAAGCCGGCGTCCGTCTTTGAGACGAACCACTGCTTTCAGGTCCGGATCGCGCGACAACTGTTTCACGGCAGCCACCGGCTGATCCAGCTCGATGTGAGGCATAGCCCCTCGCTCGATGAGATCGAGCACAAGCCTGGTCGTCCCGACCTTAAGCGCCGTTGCATACTCGCACATGTTGGCATCGCCGATGATGAGATGGAGCCTCCGATATTTTATCCGATCCGCATGAGGCTCATCTCTGGTATTGAGAATCGGTCGGTTGTGCATCGTATCGACGCCCAACTCAGCCTCCATAAAGTCGGCGCGTTGAGAGAGCTGATACCACCCTGGGACATGTCCGGACTCCTGGGCTTCAGTCCCGACCTTTCCTGCGCCGGCGATGACTTGTCGGCTCACCAAGAACGGCATCAAGCCTGCAACGAGATCCGGAAAGGGAACGGCCCGCGAGACGAGATAGTTGTCGTGACAGCCATAGCTGTGGCCATGGAAATCTGTGTTGTTTTTGTACAGCCGGAGATGCGGGCCACCGAGCGCCCGATTGCGTCGCTCGGCGGCGCGTAGGACGATACGTTCCCCCGCGCGGTCCTGAGCCAGCAGGTCTCGAAGTGTTCGGCACTCAGGCGTCGAATATTCCGGATGCGTGTGATCGTTGTAGAAGCGGGCGCCGTTCGGCAACACCAGATCACTCTTCATGTCATGGAATGAAAAGGGGCGATGGGTATCGCGTTGTGCGAACTCATCTTCCTCTCGATCCTGCTGCAAGCCCGAGGCACGAAAGCCGCGAACGTCCTCATGGGGATCCTCACCCGCATAGTCCCAACGCCGCTCAAAGGAAGCATCCAGATGGGCCCGCACCAATTCCATCGACTCGACGACCGGATCCACCTCCGGTACGTCATCGCGCGTAATCCCGTATTCGGTTTCAATGCCAAAAAGACGCATAATCGTCAGCTGACATCCTTACAAGCAACAGGCTGACAGGCGCACATCGCCTGCATCTTGCCAGCTTGTTCCCTATCAGCCTCTCCTCAAATGATCTGATTCACGAGGCGTTCTTCGGTCTGACGCCCCCGCCGGAACGACGAAACCCCAATAACCTGTTCCGGGTGATGATCCAGCAGTTTCAGCCACTCCTCCGCCGCATCGTCCGGCGGCAACATGTCACCCTCTCGAAATTCTGCTGAGACGGAATCCAAGAAGTCTTTGGGTTGCAAGCCAGACGGCTGCCCCGACTGAACCGTACGGTCGATCGCCTTTTCCTTGGCACGCTGAACAATCGACGCCAAGATGGCTCCGCTCACCAGATCACCACGGTAGAGCACCTTGTTTTGCCCGCTCCTGAGCCTGATCGACAGCAGCCGATTATCCTCCGTTCGACGAAAGATGGATTCGATGATGTCCTCAACAAGCGAGGCCACCGCTCGCACCTGCTCACCGCCTCGTTCCTGGACCAACGCAGGATCCAGCGGCAGATCAGATGTTAAATAGACCCTCATAATCTCAGCTGCGGCATCCCTATTCGGTCGGCTGACTTTGATTTTCCGATCAATGCGGCCTGGGCGCAGCACCGCCGGATCAATCAAGTCGGGGCGGTTAGAAGCCAAGATGATGACGACGTCATGCAGCGACTCGATCCCATCCATTTCGCTGCAGAACATTGGCACGAGCGTGTTCGAGATATTGAAGGAACGCATGGCGCGGCGCGTTCCCAAAATCGACTCCGCTTCGTCGATGAAGATAAACGGCAACGCGCCGTCCCGGCGTCTTGCCCTCGCTTGCTCGAAGAGGTCACGAACCATCCGTTCCGATTCCCCCAGCCACATGTTGAGGATTTCAGGCCCCTTTACATGCAGGAATGCTCCGCCTGTCACCGGCGGACGCGTGTCCCCATCGGGTTGGTGCTCTGGCTTGGATTCGCTGACCAGCTTGGCCAAGCTACCAGCGGCTGCTTGCCCGATAAGGGTCTTCCCGCATCCGGGCGGCCCGTAGAGAAGAAAACCTTTGGGTTGGGAAAACTTGAACCGCTCAAAGGTCTTGGCATGAAGCAGTGGATACTCAATCGCCTTCCGAATAGCAGCGATTGCCTCATTCTGTCCACCAATCTGCTCCCAAGTAATGTTCGGGGTTTCGTCTAGGACATGTCGACTTGCTTTGCGATCGCCCAATTTCTCGATCGCCACACGGTGGCTAGGATCGATGCGGATCTCATCACCTGTCTTGAGCTCCACGCCGACGAGATCGGTCGACCGCTGTAGAATCAATGATTGTCGGCCCATCTCCTGTTCAAACCGCAACCGTCCATCAGGCATAGCCTCGGCCAGTTTCAAGATCGGCCCATTCTGATCGTACCCGAGCGTCTTGATCACTGCGTAGGCTTCATTGACCAGAATCTGAGTTCCGATCTTCAGATCAGTATCGGAAACGCGGGGGTCCACGTTGGCATAGTACTCAGCCCCACCGACGACGATGCGGGCGAGTCCCGTACCTGGAATATCCAGCAAGATGCCGATTCGATTGGCCGGTGCCGTCAGTTTGGCAACGACCTCGCCGACTTTCTTGAATTCCAGTTCACGTTGCTGATGGGCAGCTTGAGACAGCGTCACCGCATGGCGCAGCTTATACAAAAGCTTCTGGCGAGCATCCCCCTCAGGAAATGAGGACAGACATTGCTCAATCAACTCAAGCGGATCGGTGTCTGTCTTCAGTGCCGGCTCATCGCTCCGATTGTTGGATTCATCCTGTTTAGGAGCTCTACGATCACCCATGAAAGATCCTCCATAAAGACGGCACGGATGATCCTATCATACGCATGCATTGAATTACCGTTGCACTAATTGACAGGCTGGAGGACCACCGAAACCTTCTCACGCCGATTTCCACGCAAAATCTCCACACTCACCTGCTCACCAACTTTGTGCGCTTCCATCACATCCATCAGGTCATCAATGGTGGCTACGGGCTTTCCGGCGGCTGAGACAATGATGTCACCAAGTTGGACCTGCCCCATCATGGTTTCACGCGCTCCCTTGAGCCCCGCACGATCGGCGGCACCGCCGCGCGTTACCTTGCCGATGATGACCCCCTTAATCCCCCATCGCTTCGCCATCGCGTCCGGCACGAGCGAGACGCCCAACCCTGGACGGATGAGCTTACCGTGCTTGATGAGCTCCGGAACGATGCGGTTCACCGTATCCACGGGAACGGCGAACCCAATCCCGGCGTAGGCCCCGCTTGGACTCACGATTTGCGTATTCACGCCGATCAATCGACCAGCTCCATCCAGAAGCGGGCCGCCTGAATTGCCGGGATTGATCGCCGCATCGGTCTGGATCACACCTTCAATCGTCCGATTCGACATGGATTTGATGGTCCGTCCCAACGCACTCACGACTCCCGTCGTCAAGGTATGATCGAGCCCGAACGGATTCCCGATGGCCAACACCTTTTGCCCCACCCGCAGATCATGCGAGGAACCAATCGCCAGCGGCTCCGCATGACCGTCAGGCACCTGAATTTGCAACACGGCCAGATCGTGATCGGGATCGGCGCCGACCAATCTCGCCTCGTATTCATTCCGATCGGCCAATCTGACCTTGATCGAGCTAGCCCCATAGATCACATGAAAATTGGTGACGATATGGCCCTGTTTACTCCATATAAAACCAGACCCCGACCCCTGCGGCACTTCCATGACATCCAGAGACCAGATATCTTGCTGTATCGCCGTGTTGGCAATGAACACAACAGACTTGGTCGCCCGTTCAAACACCGTGATCGTCGCCCGCTCATCGGCACTCAGCTCAGTCGGTGGGGGCGTCACTGGACGCGGCTTCCCTTCAAGACCGTCATAGATGGCACCCAACGGCTTGCCCCACTCGGCAGCATGGGTCGACGAGCACAGCGTTGCCATAACCAGGGAAAATATCAGAGATCTGACGAAGCTATTCACCCAGGACCTGCACGACGAGTTCACGCATTCTGGCACGAGTATCGAAATCCACCAACACGATCTGTTGCCACGTGCCGAGCAGAAGCGCACCGGCGGTAAACGGAATGGTGATGGACGGCCCCTGGAGTTGCCCTCGAAGATGGCTGTGGCCGTTGTCTTCACCAGGATTGACCGTGTTGTGCTGCCATCGAGGATCAGGAGGAACGAGACGATCCCAAAACGTTTTCGTGTCTGCGCGAATCCCCGGTTCATCCTCAATAATCATGACGGCGGCGGTGGTATGTTTGACGAATACCGTCACAATTCCAGCGGTGAGGTTGGAACTGGCCAAGGCATCGGCCACGGATTTCGTGATGTTGTGGACCTGCGTACCGCCTTCCATACGGATCGTCAGGGAAACGGTGTGGACACTCATCCTTTTCTCCCACCCGTGAGGCTACGAAGGTAGCGGCGGTCGCTCCGGGTCAGCGACTCGCCTCGCGCTGCTTCCAAAATTAGATCGAACACCCCTTCTGCTGTCAACGCCCGCACCGCGCTCAAGACTTGATCGCTCAGGATGCCTTCTTGCCCTAACTTATCGAGATACGCAAAGGCGTCCGACAAGCTTTCTTTTTTCCGAGCATAATAATCACGTCCTCGGCGCTGATTGCTGTAGGCTTCAAACTGTTCGCAGGCGACAAGAATCTCCGCCAATTGCCGCACCCATACCGTCGCCTTCGCCAGCCGTTCCGGGTAGTAGTAATACAGCATCACCTGTTGCATCCAAGGTGTCCACTCGACGCCCAGTGTCTTCAACGTCGGCTTCACCACACGCAATCGCCTGGCCAGACGCCGCGCATAGCCCAACCGCATTTCGATCTGCTCGACAGCCCATGAGTCCATGGCCACGCCGGAGGCCATCAGATCCTGGCGATACAACGACACGAAGGCTTCTGTCTCCCGGCCATACATCGTCCTCGGGTGAAGGGCACGCCATTCACGAGGCCTCGTCGGAATACCCCGTTGCTTGGCCCAAGACCAAATAGTTCCAAAGAGTTGCCGATCAAGGCCGGCACGGCCCAGGTCATGCAGTAGGCAAGCAACGTGATAGAGCCGGACCCGATCGCGTGGATGTCCGAGGCGGTCGGCCACGGCCACACACATCTTCGCCGTTCGTACGGCGTGTGGCCGATCATAACCGCGGATGGTGCAGCCCGGTCGATGAGGGTGAGGATAATCATAGAGTGTCATGAGGGCCTTCGCGAGAGAACGGGAGACTTCCAGAGGTTTCCGTCGACGAGAATCAGATAGAGCCATAATTCGCAGCCAGAGCTGAACAACTGAAGAGACCGTGGCGAGAATATCGTCGGTTGAAAGGATGTGTCAAGACGACTCCGAGGGAATAGACTCGCCCAATCTCATGGACTTTGCTATGCTCAGCGACAGTACGTACGTGAGAATATTCCGATGATGAACTGGGTACGCCCCTGGTGTCTCGCCGCGGCTTCGGCCATCGCCACAGAGCCGCTGTACGGCTTCGCCGGATCACTCGACAACTTGACCGATCTGACCGGACGCGTACAAGCCATCGTAACGTTGAAAAGTCGTGACAACTTCGTCAGTGAATATCGCTACGACGTGAGTGCTAGGAACCTCTCGCCGGACGCCATTATAGGCGACTCCCTGATCATCGTGTTGGACAAGATTACCAACCTGGCCGGCGAGGATCATGAAGGTCTGACGGGAGAATCCTTTCTGAAACGATTCGACGTGCTGGACCAAGATGGTCAGACAGACGATGGGAAGCCATACTTCCGCATTCCCGCTGGGACTTCCCCCAACCTCGTTCCGCAAACCGATAGTCTGCCCACCGTGGTCCGAATCAGGAATCGGGATTACGTGGCGGTCTTCACCCCTTCATTCAAAGTGCTAGGACAGAAGCGGCCCCCTCCGGAAGCAAAGCGTGCAGAGTCCCCAATATCTCCTGCATCTCCGGCTCTCGGACCGTCGACAGCCACTAATCGTCATGCCGTCGACAAGCTGATTCAGCTGCTGATCAAAAAGGGTGTATTGACTGAAGAAGAGTGGCGCAAAGCCAATCAGCCATGAGGGACGCACCCTGCAGGGCCTGCCAAGGCACCTGGCCGAGACAAGACCATTTCATCGCAGACCTCGGATTGTCGAAGGTCTATCTCCACGATGACCAATTCTTCCCCGGATGGGCCGTCGTCGTGTTTCAACGTCATGCGACTGAGTTATTCCAACTGGCGCCCGCCGAACGTTGTCAGCTGATCGAAGAGGTCAACCGAGTAGCGGATATCTCGGCCACAGTCCACCGAGCGAAGAAGATGAATTACGAACTACTCGGGAACCAACTTCCTCATATCCATTGGCATATCATTCCCCGCCTCGCAGGCGATCCGGCCCCTCTGGAACCAGTATGGCGGGTGCCGCATAGTCCCCTGCTTCTGACTGGAACGGCGCTTCATGAAGCTATCAACCGTCTAGCGCACCCTCTTCGCCTGGCCGGATAAACCCGTTCGTCCCGCATCCCCCGCACAGATGATATAATTGAAAGCTATTATGGCGCTCTGTCGAGGCGTAAAACTTTTCTGATGCGTCCCAGATCCATACTGTTGGTCCTCACTGTCGCCGCGACTATGTGCTCTTCGTCTCTCGCCCGTTCTCATTCACCGAGTGCACACAATCCCTCCGAATCATCCCAAGCCTCTGGGTCAATTTCCGGACTAGGGTTCAACGAGCCAGCCGATGCGATGACAGAGATTGCTTCATTGCGTCGAACAGTCCGTCTCTTACCGAACGACCCAGACTACCGGCTACAACTCGCCGGAGCCCTTCTTCGTGTCGGCGATCTGGATGCCGCCGTTGAGGAATGTCGAGCGGCTATTACATTACAACCGGATGATGGAAACGCCCATCTCCAACTTGGCCTCATGCTCATGGCGAAACAAGAATGGCGGGCCGCCGCTTCCGCTCTGGGAGAAGCCATTCGACTGGAACCGGACCTATCCCATGCTCACTACAGCCTTGGAAGCGTACAGTACTCACTCGGCAATGTGACGGCCGCGGTTGAGTCCTATCGACGAACGCTTGAGCTGCGCCCTCATTTCCCCGACGCACATTATCGACTCGCGCTGTTGCTGAGAGTTGCGGGACGCACGCGAGAAGCGGCCCAACATCTGGAAACAGCAGCGGCCGGCGGGGTGCCCCAGGCCAGATTATTTCTTGGCAATGCCTACCAAACCGGGCAGGGCGTCGAGAAAAACCTCGGCTTGGCGATTTTTTGGTGGATGCAGGCAGCCGACCTTGGCCAGCACACCGCTTCCGACTCGTTGTCCAAGGTGCGGCGCCAGGCGCTCTCCTCTGAATCGACGAAGCAGCGGCGCATGGAGTTGCAGAGCGCGTTGCAGAGCTACCGCAACACACTTTGGAACGACTTTCCTGATATCAGTCGCCCGAGTGAACCGCAATCGTTGGGAAAGGTCCTTCGCGAACAGAACCGTGCGGAAGATGCGATTCCAATACTTTTGAGAGAGTGTTTCGCGTTGAGCGAAGAGGCCCATGCCGAACTCGCCACACTCTACGAAACCGGATGGGATCAGTATTTGAAACCGTTCGACAAGAACATTCTGACTTGTTTTCAAACGACTTCGGCAGACGGCTTCAGCCCGGCGAAGAAAATCCTAACTCGTATCTATGCCAAGGGGCTCGGTCTCGATGCCGACCTCCCGAAAGCGAAGGCTCTCCTCAAAGGTCTCCCCAAACAAGACACACAATCCTTGCTCGATGAGCTAGGATTCCACTAGCCGTATGCTGGACCGGCAGAAATTCTGGCGCCTGTTCATCTCGTCGCTTCCTCTGCAAGCGTTGGGTACTGGTGTGCTAACCACGCTCCTATCGGCGATGCTGTGGTCCGCCGCCCCTGCTACCTTTACGGCGCTGGATTACACCGTCTACGACACCTGGCTTCGCCACCGCACGACCGCCCAGGTGAGCCCCTCGCTGACCATCGTGACGCGTGACGGAGCCAGTGAAGAACGCTTCGGAAGGGGTCTTTGGGATCGCGGTATTCTCGCTCAGTTAATTGTGACGATCCATGAGGCCGGCGCTGCTGTCATCGGCCTAGACCATCGTCTGGACTATGCGAGCCCTGCTCACCTTGGGGGAGCCGCGAGCGATGCGCTCATCCTTGAAGCGCTTCGTACAGCATCACCCGTAGTCCTGATTCACGATACGGATGCACTGCTTCAGTCCGACGCCGCGAGCTATGGACACATTACAGTCACGAGTGACCTCGATCACATCTCCCGTCACATTCCACCGTCTATCAGAATCGGAACTCAACCCGTTCCGGCTTTCGGTTCGATCCTGTCCGATATCTTTCACCGACACACCGCCACCCCCACGCAGGTTCTTTCGAACCACTCGGATGCCGACCTTCTGATCAATATCGTGGGCAACGGATCACTGGCTGCCCTTCAGCCGATCCCTTTATCATCAGTTTGGAGCGCCGTCGAACGGCACGACGAACCACTGTTGGCCTCCTGGTTCAAGGACAAAGCCGTGGTGATCCGATCAAGTCCTGGAGGCTCGGAGACATGGCTCTTACCCTCCAACTCCACAGTCGACGGTTTGACCGCCCACCTCCATGTCGTGAATGCCTTCCTCAACCATGAACGGATCGACTCACTCGGCTGGTTCGGCCGCTTCACCGTCACCATCGTGCTCGCCTCACTGGCGGCCTGGAGCCTCTTACAGTTTCGTGGGATGATGGGCATCTTGTTTGCCGGTGCCGTCGTTGTTGGGTATGGGGTACTATCCACCGCGATGTTGAGCTGGGCATCGCTCCTGATACCAATCGCCACCCCGCTCGCAGCCTCATTCTCCGTCTTCATCGGCACAGCCCTGTGGGTGAATCTGACGGCAAGCCAACGTCTGATCTTGCTGGAACGTGACATGATCCGCATCCAGCAAGAGTCTGCTGCCGTGAGAGAAGCCCTTGTTCTGCATGAGGATCGAGCGGAAGCTCTTCAAGAAGATTTAGACACCGCTAACGCGGCCATATCTTTTTCGGCCGGCCAACAGGAAGAGTTGACCAGAACGACAAACTTACTGCAGCTCCAAATCGCTGAAGCCCAGGGCCAGGAACAGGATGCCCGTCGACACCTACAGGAACTGGAACGACAACTTGGCGATCTCCGGGCAGCCGGCACCGTATCAAGCGCCATCCGCGATGCGGAACTCAACCGCCTTCAAGTCGAATCCCGCCAATTCGGCATCCTCACCCAAGATCACGCTCTGCTGCGGTTGTTTCACGACCTGAGGAAGAGCGCACAGTCTTCGTTGACCGTCCTCCTTCTCGGAGAACCAGGTACCGGGAAAGAGCTCTTCGCCCATGCCATCCACCGGCTCAGTCCACGATCGGGAAAGACCTTCATCGCCGTCAACATGGCCGCCATTTCTCCTGAGCTGTTTGAGAGTGAGCTCTTCGGCCACATGAGAGGCAGCTTCACCGGGGCGACGGGTGACCGTCCTGGCTATTTCGGTCTCGCCGACCACGGCACGATCTTTCTTGACGAGATCGGTGACCTTCGAATGGATCATCAGAGCAAACTGCTGCGGGTGCTTCAGGACAAATCATTCTATCGAGTTGGCGCCACCACCCCGACGACGGTGGACATTCGCATTGTGGCCGCGACTAATCGCGACTTACAGAAAGGCGTGTCGGAGGGATGGTTTCGCGAAGACCTGTACTTCCGGCTGAACGGGATGGTCTTCCATCTCCCACCGCTGCGTGAGCGTACCGGAGACATTCCGCTGCTCGCTGACATCTTCCTCAACCAGCTTGCCGAGCAAATCGGGAAGCCTGTCCCTCAGCTGACGAATGAAGCGCTTCGTGTATTGACCGAACATGACTGGAAAGGAAATGTGCGGGAGCTCCGCCACTGTTTGGAACAGGCCATCACGCTGAACGAGGGAACCCTGTTAACCAGAGACTCTCTCAGACTTGGCGAAGAGCGTAGGCCAGCAAGGGGACGGACCGAACAGACGTTTCCCGACCTAGCCGGTGATGCCGCGGTCCTGACCTGTCTGCGACGACATGGCTTCGACATGCAGTCCACGGCCAAGACGCTTGGATGGGACCGCAGCACAGTGACACAGCGTTTAAAGGGGCTCTGCTTCCAGGCACTCGTTGAAGCCAACGGCGATCAGGCCAAGGCCGCGCTGACCATCGCAGGCGACTCTAGTCACCTGCGAACCGTTGAGATCAAACTGATGGACTACTATGATCACCTACGATCCGCCATCGAACCATTCACGGCCGCCGAAGAAGCCCTGGTTGATTGCAGACGGCGTTTCAAGAATCTTCCGGAACGCCACTTCTCATCGGTCGAGACACTGGTTCGAAGACATTATCTACAAGATCAACTCACACCGCTTAGGTTGGGGAAATCTCCCTGACTCCTCTCTCTATACAAACCGCGTATTCGCTCAGCGAATTTACTCCGGCTGTACCATTCCTTTGTTACTGCACAGCTTGCGGCAGAGGTGTGCCAAAATCAGCGCGCCTCTGCCGCAAACCTATTCAATCCTTTCTGACTTGCCCCTGTGTGATATGCACTCGCTGCCGATCAAAAGACCGGAAGGTAAACGAAACCGGCCGCTCTGCATATTCCATGGTGCGTTTGCGCAGAATCTCGATGGCAATCTCTTCACCCAACCGTAGACTGCGCGTATTGTCTGTGCGCCAATGCACACCACCCATTGAACGCCCCATCGCCACGTTGCTGGCGAGCTTGTTTAATTCGCCGCCGACCGTGATTTTACCCATGTCGGCCCCGGTGTATTCCTGCGGAGGACAGAAGTCCTCGAGGTCAGTACTTTTCTTGCGGTATCCGGGCTGTAGCAATGTCAGTGTTCCTCCTGGTGGGTCACTCGGACCAGTCTTGGCAGTCGATGCGCTCCTATTCGCATTGTCAAAGACCGTCTTCAGAAGTTCATCTTCTTCGAACCAGGCCTTGAGCACCGTCACACAAGCACCGGCCACAGTAGCATGCCCCGCTCCATAGGCAGGATGGCTCGGCGAACCTGCTGAGAATGCCATCGGGAGGAACAAGGTGCCTTTCCCCGCACCGCCATTGAGCGCAGCATTGTGTTCTTTAATTTCATCGAGCGTGTCGTCGAGTCGAGCCTTGAAGGCGGGGGTCAGAGACAAACTGGTCGGCAGACCATAGTCGCGCTTCTTGCCACCGAAGCCGTTGCGCTGCATCTGGATCAAGCCGCCCATGACTTCGGGGCGACACCGTCTATGCACTAGCCATTTCTGCCGCCAGACAACCTTGAGCGCGCGACTGGCAACCTCAGAGACGAGAGTCAACAGATCCGGCCCCCCCAACGTGGCGAATGGAAGCTCTCGGGAGTATCGATTTTCCCGATATGGATTGCCCTCATCGAGCGGCGCACCAACACCAAGCAGGAACAGCGCGGCATTGAAGTACGCCTGGTGCAGTGCATCGCGGTTCACGAAACGCGCGATATCTCGCATCGTCGAGAGATAGCGAACTGGATTCCCTGCAGGATAGTAGCTTGCCCCGCGATGCAACTGATCGGAATAGTTATTACAGCTGCCATAATCACGTCCGTATTTGTCCTTGCCGGTATTTTGAGCCAGCAACCAGTCGCCGTGCGAGGTGAGAAAGTCTTGTTTCGCAATATATGGCACTTGCTTCTGATCGATAGTCTGCACGCCGTAGCTGATGGGGCGAATGAAAAACTGGCTCACTAATGGACCGAACTCCTCATCATGTAGACCGCTCCGGAACAAAGTCTGCAAGGTGATGTTGGCACCACCGGGACCTGACTCCACGTCCAGCGGCGCGCGCAGTTTACCGAAGTCCTTGTTATCATTTATCGCGATATCGAACATCTTATCGACGGCAGTGAGAGCATCCTGAACACGGTTGTTTAGGTTGTAGCCAAGCTGCATATTGTGGGCAGTGAGGTTGGCGCAGTTGGATTTCGGTGAATCGCGGTCAACCTGGAACGCCAACAACGGCGCATCACGCAACAACGCCATCCAGTAAAGCTCCACCATCTCGGCCATAGCCGTGAGCGAGCGACATCCTGGGGCGGGCAGCATCTCCAGCGTCTTTGGGTCTGGCCCCAGGGACTCGGTCGCCGCGCCGGCCAGCGGGCTTACGAACTTCGCAACTGACTGGGTCAAGGCATGAATCTCAGGCGTCGGCGACGGACCTAAAACGAATGGTGTCTGAGGAACCCCGCCCGATGGAGATAAGGGGCCACTTGGCACCTCATCGAAGTTGCGTGGGGACCCGGCTTCAATTTCGATACATACGCGCTCGAACTTTCGGTATGCAATAGGTTCAACCTCGCCAAACTCATTGTGCGGCAAGGTCTTGTGAAAGTTTCCGATAAACGGCGCATTGGGCTGAACGAGGCTTTCATCTGAATTGGGGGTTGGAAAGGGCATTGGGATCTCCTTAGAGTAACGGTGTGTGTTGCTCAATGGTTACAGCTCGACCGTGGCCACGTTTCGTCGTCGATACTTGACTTGAATAGAGCAACACTGATGCCAGGTCTTCGCAAAGGTGTGGTTGCTCTTCTTTGGCCTAGAAATTCGGTGCGGTCCACTGAGATGCAGTTGATGTCTGTGCGTGCCTTCAATGGACAAAAGACACAACTGACAAGCGCTTCGCTGGCGCTGCGTAGCTATATCATCCCCGTACTAGAAGGAAACGCAGGAATGTTGCTAGATCATCTATTAGATTGCACTCTGTGCCGATATCGGAGAGTGGTGAATCTGAAATGATACAGATGGTATCTGATTGGATACGTCCTCCAGCAGATTGTGCGCAGCTATGCAACTAGGAGTTGAGAGGATCGCCTAACTTCGTTATGTGAAGGAGCGTGATACGCCGACGACGCTATCGCCGGGCCCCAGCGAGTGCGTTGCTAGCAGAGAGATGATCGAGCACTCTCAGAAACAAAGCTTTGCAAATCACTCCAATTCGCATTCCCGCTGAGAGCGATGGTCTGTGTTAGGAAGGGCTGGAGCAGTCAGAATAGTTACTCCGTGCATGAGAACAGTCTCCGCGCTTAGCCAGTGATGCTTTTGAATCGGCTCTCCTGACTAGGGCCTGTTAACGCTACCGTAAGCCTTCGACGATCAAGGCGAAGTGAATG
>SWDS01000008.1:182911-257776 GCA_005116745.1 Nitrospira sp.
AGTTCCATATGCGCAGTATCGCATAAACAGGGTCAGTAGTGTTAACAGGCCCTAGAAAGACATGCATGTGTGCGATGTGATCCGGAGCACCGCTTCCTGCTGGAAGCGTGTTTTGTAGGAGGCAATAATGTCCTGAACGGCCTTGTTCGGTACTGGATCATCCGGATGAACAAGGCTCAGGACATAAGATGGCTCGCGAATAATCTGACCTGAAGCTAAACGCCATTGGCCGGACGCCGGCCAGGTCGAGAGGCCTTCCGGGAAGCGCGGAGTCACCGTTTCGCTCAGGAATTGCGTCCACTCTTCCAGCGTCACGTGACCGGATGGCGTATCTGTCCCGAAGTACAGTAACTCCTGCATCGCCGTCCGGCCGTCGTCGCCGCACTGACTCGCATGCATCGCCCCACAGCCCACAAGCGACACGAGAAGAAATAGAGCCACCACCAAAGTTCGATACCGGTTTTGCATGTTTATCGCAGTTCTGCGATCGCCGTTCTCCGAACAGATGAATAATAAGATCTCATCGTCGGCAGATGCGCTGACTCCGTCAAGCATCACCCCACTCTTGCCACCTTATGTGCTGGTTCAGACCCTCGTTGGATTTGGCTGTCGGAAAAGATTGTTCGTAGCGCTTCCCGACGGCGTTGCCAATAGTTCTGAGCCGCCGACTCCATTCTCCCATCGACTCGCTTGGACCATCCCCATACCAATAACCCGACACAGGCATAGATGGCGCCAATGATGAGATTGGGATACGAACACCATTGAGCAAGAGCCTCGGTAACCTGTGGAAACGGTGGCAACGCATGCCACCAACCGACGGCTGGTATCGAGGCCGCGACGAAGGTATAGTACGACATCTTCCCACTTCTGACTGTTCCAGCCATGCCCTCAAGTAACGATTCGTTTTTCGGCGGACCAGCGACTGAATGTGCACCGTGCGGCACCTGTCTTTCAATCGCCCACAGAGTCTGATCCGACGGCCATGACCGCTCATCGTTCGTCCGGACCACCTCATAGTGATGAGGAAGGTTGATCGGCGCATACCTTCCGGTTCCGTTGGCGATACGCTCGAATACGCTGATGTGGACCTTCGGGCAAGCGATGTTGTGGGCGTCACAGAGTTTGACGAGGTCGCGCGGTTCCCACCGATAATACACACCTAATCCAGCGCGGGCATCATAGAGCTCGTCGTGGACATCCTGATGTGTGTGCACGTACTCGCGATCCGCCTGAATAAAGCGTAGCCCGCACCGTTCAGCCTCAGCCATCATCCAATCCAAGGCCACGAGAGACATGCCGTGCTTCACATAGCCCCCGCCCACATTCGATTACGCGGGGCAGACCTACGGCATGGACCGCGATAGTTACGCCCAACCTTCAAGACGCCACCCACGCGAAACAAATAGCGGCACGAAGGTCGACGGAATGAACAGCCGGTCTTCCGCATGAGGAATACGGAAATAGTGCTGCGGCTGTAGCATGACATCACCATTCCGGCTCAAATCGATGACTGCACGATTGGGTGCTTCACGTCGCCCGAGGTAGCGCACCTCAAACGCCTCGAAGCGAAGGGGATTGGATGGATTGAAGACGCCGATTTCTTTCGCACGAGCTTGTCGAACCAACTCACGCGCACGGTGCAGCCCCGAGGTTGTCTCAGCAACCTGACTCGCAGTACCGGGCGCGATGACCGCATCAAGAATCGAGGGGGATTCGCGGAACGGATCGATATTCGGCCACACAAAGAACGGCATGGCTGCCCCCTGTTCGAGCATTCGTTCGTTGTAGGTCGGGGGACGTGGCCCAGGACTGTTTCCATTTGGCTGATTCCGATTGATAAATGCCAAGAACCGTCCAAAAGAATCGAAGACCTCAAAGGAGAAGGATAGAAAGTACCCGAATGTACTGGAGGTCTGCCCCAGTGCATCCATGTCAGCTTGAATCAGCCCGATCAGGGCTCGTTCGGCAAAGTCGCCGTGGGCGCGATGGTTGATCCCGGCACCGACTCCAATACGAGTGCGAAGATGGTTCGCAAGATCAGTATCGAGATCAAAAGGTCCGAACTGCGGCAGGAATGGATCGGTCAGATAGGCCTCCCATTCTGCCGAATCGAGGCGGCGCTGTGCAGAGGAACCGGCGAGTGGGAAATTCTTCTCGGGCGTATCCACCCCAAGAAAACGAACCGAGCCACTCCCCTCGATATGAATCCCGGCTGTATCTCCGTCCGAGATCGAAGCCTCCAGCGATTGCGGTTGGCCGTTCGCCCCACGACGGATGGAACCGATCACCCGCACATTGCCATTGATGGTGAAAAATGCATCGGCCATGATCACACCCCTCCTGACAGTTGGGGATCGGTCACAGGCATAGCTGATACTTCCTGCATTCACGCAAGGCCTGTACCTCAGTTACTTAAAATATGTCTTCTCTTATTTTCCAGCTATCTACGCAATAGCGGGACGATAGACACTAGAGGATGGCAAGAACACGCGGTATCGGACAATTCGACCGTCGTATCGAAAGAGATCCGGGGTTGCTCTTGCCGTTGACTCGCGGCGCAGAAGAATTCTCAAGCGTGCCTGCCCCGTTCAACCATCACGCCTCCTGAAGTCAGAGAGGCGTCTTCACAGAGATGACTTGCTCGGCTTGCGCAATCGCATCCCGCAAGGCCTTCAGCCCTGTATCGACTTTCCTCGCTTTCGGGAGACTGTTCACAAAGCGAGACGCTGCCTTCGTCAAAGTTTGCAACGTGTCTCGCATATCGCCCACTTCGCTCAATTCCCCAGATGCCGCCGCGCGAGCCATTGCCAGCCGTCTTCGGGGGCCGATATACGGTTGAGGAGCAATCGGATTATCTTTTTCAAGTTCTGGTCGTCTGAATATCATGAGGTCTCCTCCCAGGTGCAATCAGAAGAAACAGGAAACGCACGTTGTCTCATACGGTACGCCTCCGAGCCACGCAAGAACTAAGCTGGAGGACGGATTCAATGACCTACTAGAATTTGCAGGCGTCCTCCTTGATCTCTGGGCCAGGAATCGGATGTTGGCGAACCTGCTGCACATAGTTGCGGCAGTCCATCTCGGCCCCTTCCTTCGATGCCTTGCCTTCGTGAACTACCCGTCGCCATTGGATAATCCGATCAGCGAATGGGTCGTATCGGCAATCATCCTTGCCGGAAGACTGCCCAGCCAGTTGCTGACACTTGGTTACCCAGAGATCCGGGGTCAACGCGCCGCTCTCCACGGATCTGGTGAGTTCATAAAGTTTATCGGCCAACGATCCAAATTCGCAGACGGCAGGATCTACAGGCGGTGGCGCCGCATGATTCCGATCAGCCGTATTCAGCATCTGCCGGCAACTCGTTTCACCGGCGTCTTTGGAAATCAGTCCCTTTTCGATCTGCTGCTTGGTTTCCGTCCGTCGTTCATCGAACTCGGATTTGGATAGGAGTGCCGGGGCTCCAACCACTATAGCCGTCGTCGTTGGGCATCCAGCCAAAACCAAGGGTAAGAGGCCAAGGAGCAGTCGTCGCATTGTCACCCTCACTTTCAATACACACCAGGCCACAACCATGAATGATGCCTGCGATCATGTGGACCGCCGCCTACCACGTCCACGCCATCTCACCGTCTCCCTGTCTTCAACTTTGCGTAATGCGTGCAGCCTTTGGGCTCTCTGAGATCGCAGGCTTTCCCATAATACTTGAGCGCTTCGGCATCGTCCGGTTTGACGCCTCTCCCGACTTGATAGACCATGCCGAGATTGATACAACCCTTTGCATCCCCAGTATCACAGGCCTTCCTGTAGAGAGTGGCGGCGCGAATATCGTCCTGCTTGATCCCGGTTCCTTGGGCATACATCACTCCGAGATTGGAGCAGCCCCTCAGGCTCCCCCCGTCACAGGCTTTCCGATAGAGGTCAGCAGCTTGAAAGGTATCCCCTTGAACCCCGGTCCCCTCGGCATACATAACACCAAGGTTGTAACAACCCCTCGCATTCCCCCCTTCGCAGGCCTTCCGGTAGAAACCGGCGGCTTGCACATCGTCCTGTGGGATTCCGACTCCCTCGGCATACATCACAGCAAGGTTGTAGCAGCCCTTCATACTTCCACCGTCACAGGCTTTCCGAGAGAAACTAGCGGCTTGTACGTCATCCTGGGAGACTCCGATTCCTTCGGCATACATCACGCCAAGGTTGTAGCAGCCCTTCGCATTCCCTCCGTCACAGGCTTGTCTGTAGAAGTCGGCGGCCTGAACGTCGTCCTGTGGAGCCCCGGTTCCCTCGGCATACATCACGCCAAGGTTGTAGCAGCCTTTCATACTTCCACCGTCACACCCTATCCTCGAGAAGGCAGCAGCTTGAGCGTCGTCCTGTAAGACCCCGATTCCCTCGGCATACATCACGCCAAGATTGGAGCAGCCACCCACATCGCCGCCATCACAGGCTTTTTTGAAAAGAGCACCAGCTCGAATGTCGTCTTGCTTCACCCCCTCACCTTTCATATGCAACAATCCGAGAGCGTTGCATGCTGTCGCCGTGCCTTTCTCGCACATGGCTTTCATATGCTGCGGCTGATCGGCTGCCTCCGAAGATCTCATCTCTGCTGAGAGCAATACTCCAAAGACCATGAACGCGTGAAGTAGCCGGCGAACCGTCATTGAGGAACCTCCAAAAATGCGGGAAGACGTGAGCGGGACGAAGTCTAGCGAGACGAGCGATGAGATTCAAGACGGTGAGCCCAGGCCTATCTGTGACATCACGTGTCACCGGAATTCGGTCTCAATATCGTGGACCCGTCCATGAACAAGTGGTCAATTACCCTGAGAAAACACAGCGATGCCATTATGATAAGCACTGTTGACACTATACTGTTGCCACTATTCGGATTCCAGACCGTCAATATCAAGAGAGATTCCCTATTCCTTACTTGTCGACAGCACAGCATTCGGCTGTTCGTCGTGCCCCCGTGCACCGTAGTTCATGTCCATGACTCGCAGCGTGGCGATGTCGATCTCCCGTCGCCGTCGAGCTACTCAACATGTATCATGACCCTACATACCCCGTTGCAAAGCGAATTACGAAGGCGATAGGATCGCCTTCCACTTTTTCTTTATCTTTCATGAAGCGCGAAACGCGCCGACCTCGGTGCTGTCAATTGAGGTGCTTCCATTTATGCCTCGCGAGCGGACTTCATGGATAGATGAGTGTCGGGCATGCCGTTGGTGGAGCGCGAATTCATTCTGAATCCTGCACCTTCTCTATTGGTGAGTGAGACATGATCATCAAGTTATCCGCCGCTGCCTTTGTATCCATCGTCATGTTCTGCGGAACCGCCTCGGTTGCGATGGCCGCAGAAGAGTCAGACCGGCAGTCCTCTCAGGACGAATTGAGCATGACGAAGGCCCAGCTTCAGCAGGCCACACAAAAAATCGAGGAGCTCGAGCGACAGCTCAAGCAACGAATCGGTGAGCTCGTGCTCCAGCTCCATGCCAAGGAAACTGAGCTCGCAACCCAGATCACGAACGCTCATACGAATTCCAAGCAGCTTCGAGAAGATCTTGTGGCACGCACTGAGGAGCTCAACCAGGCCAAACGCCGGATCCCTGAACTCGAACAACAGATGGCCACGTCGGGGAAAGGGCAGGAGCTAGCACAAGCCAAACGCCGCGTCACGGAAGTCGAACAACAACTGGCTAGGAAAGAGCAAGAACTCGTGCAGGCCAAGCGCCGTGTCATCGAAGTTGAACAACAGTTGGCCGCGATGGGAAAAGAACAGGACCCAGCACAGCCTAGGCGCCGCGTCACGGAAGTCGAATTACAGATGGCGGGAAAAGAACAGGAGCTGGCCCAAGCTAAGCGCCGCACAGCCGAGGCAGACCAGCAGATGGCAGGGAAAGAGCAAGAATTGGCTCAGGCCAAGCGCCGTGTCACTGAAGTCGAACAACAGTTGGTGGGAAAAGAACAGGAACTGACCCAGGCGAAGCGCCGTGCCGGTGACGTCGAACAGCAGATGGCGGGGAAAGAACAAGAACTGGCTCAGGCAAGGCGTCGCGCCGGTGAAGTCGAACAACAGTTGGCCGGGAAAGAACAGGAACTGGCCCAGACCAAGCGCCGAGCCAGTGATGTGGAACAACAGACAACGAAGAAAGAACAAGAACTGACGCAGGTCAAGGAGGAGCTCAAACAAGTCACACAAAAGCTGGCCGATCTTAACCCTCAACTCCTGGCGAAAGACGCGGAACTCCTGCGCGCTAAGCAATTGCTGGTGGAGTTTGAACTCAATTCGTCCAAACCAGCCGCGCCGACAGCCGCTCAGGAAGAGAGCCCTCCCTCCCTTTCTCTGCTATCTGTCGATCGCAATCTATCCTTCAGCGCCCTGCTCGGATCCGACCCTGAAGGCGCGGATGAGGGCGAAGCCTTCTCATCAAATAGCGACCTCGGCAAAATCAGCGAAAGCCTGGCGAATCTCTTACAGCCTGAACTCAAGAAAGGCAGTGCGACTTTGAAGCAGCGAGGGAATAAATTAACCCTCGCCTTGGCCACCAGTGAGTTATTCTCCACCGGTGACGCGACGGTCACCCTCGGAGGGGCCTCATTGCTTGAGCGGATCGGCGTCGTCTTGCAGGGATTCCGTTACCAGAGCATCGAGGTTGCTGGGCATACCGACAACACGCCGCTCCGGACCGATCCTCGGAAGGGCTTTCGGGACAACCTCGAACTCTCCCGGACCAGGGCCGAACATGCCAGCCAGGTCCTCATCAACGGAGGACTTGAAGCCGACCGAGTCAAATCCGCGGGGTATGCTGATGGCAAGCCAATCGCGACGAATGAGACGGACAAAGGCCGGAATAAGAACCGACGCATGGAAATCGTGATGACCCAGGGATCAGAATCAGCGAGCACTGTGGGCGACGGAAAAACACACAGCGGTAAGAGCTCCAAGGATGCGCTCATCAAGCGGTAACCCCTTGGTGAAAGCACGAAACTGATGAGGATAAAGACGGAAGGATCTGCCTCCCTCAACTCCTCACTGAAACCCCATCGTGGCTCGTCGCTGCGTGTACGATGCCTTCGTTATAGTCGGCTTCGGAGCCGCTCATAGCCCTTCTTTAGCTCGTCGATCGCCAGGCCCAACGCCGCGCCAACGGATTCTGCCGTCTTCCCGGCTTCCTCCCGTGCCGCTTCCAGCTTAGGCTTCGTTTCCTCCCACTGCTTCTCCAGACGAGCCCATTCGTCCTTCGCGTCCGCTTTCGCCAAGTGAAGCTGGACTTGAAGCTCATCGCGCTGCTGCTTGAAATGCTCCAATGCGTTCGTGATCTGCTCTTTGACGTCTGCCATGAGATGTGCTCCTTTGTGAAAGGTGGACGTATACCGCTGTGACTTCTGTGGTGCTCGCAGTCGAGAAAAAAGTCTTATCGGACATGAGATCCCACAGTGAAATGAATGGGAGCGCGCTCCAAGGATGTTAATGCGCCACGGTCAGGATATGACGGCTAGTTTATCGCGTGGAGGTACATAGAACTAGCCCCAACCTCAACCTTTACTCAGGGACCCGATGCATTCCCAGTGACAAGGCATCGCGCTTGATGCTTCACCGTGATAGAAACAAAGCAGGTTACGCGCCGCTAGAGGCGCCTACCCCTTTTTATTTCTGCCTCAAAAACCTCTCCTTTTCAAACCGCCTCATTGACAGAAGCGCGTATGAAAGTGCAACATACGGCTCCCGTTGATCTATAAAAGCGCGCGTCTGATAGCGTGACTGCCTGATTCAATACGCCTCGTGGTTCACACAAGGATGCGTGCAGGAAATACGATAAAGAAAACGTTCAGCACCCTCTTACATCTTACAGAATTAAGGAGGCTCGAATCATGGCACTGCTGATTACCGATGAATGTATCAACTGTGGCGCCTGCTTACCGGAATGCCCGAACGAGGCCATCTTCGAAACGCGCAGCGGCGCGGAAGAAAAGGGGCTCCATGTCGGTGACGGCCAGGGCGTGGGAGATAATATTTACATCATCGCGCATGATCGATGCACCGAGTGCGTCGGCCATTTTGACGAACCCCAATGTGCGGCTGTCTGTCCGGTCGATAATTGTTGTATTTCTGATCCGTTGTATCCCGAAGGGACCGATGTCCTCCTGGAACGAGCGAAGACCCTCAATCCTGACAAGGCGATTGATCCGGCAAAGGTGTGGAGCGGCGTGCGGAACTGACCCTATCCACTTTGGGATTCCGTGCCATGTGAACATGCTGAGAACGCGCCGGCACAGTCATCTGTGCCGGCGGCCTAACCGAAACGATGGGTCATGGCTGAGAAGGGTCCACGATTCCTGACGAATGCCACGGTCATCAAGGTGTTAGCCAAGGTCTTTGCGTTCCAAGCCATCGAGATCAACCTCTTGCGTGCCCACGCGGGAATATCCGATGCTGAGTGGAAAGTCCTCAAGACAAAAGCCTTTAAGAAAACCTACGCGAAGCAACGGGCGTTTTATGAAGATCGTTTGACGGGTGCGTTCGCGCTGGAGCACATTTCCCAGTCTGAACGGGAGACACGACTACTCGAACTCTGGCTCAAACAGAGCGAGGAATCTCCCAAAGACGACCTATAGGCCAAACTTCGCGGAACACACCCCGATCACGGAGTTCCCGTTGCCCAGAACCCCAGGAGCACATAAGCGAACACTTGTGCTCGTCTCGCATGTTGGAGGTCTCACCACTGGAGAACAGCCATGAGCACGAATCGCTTTCTATGGGTGCAGGTCAGGCGGGGGCTTCTTGTTGGAGCTGCGTTTTGCGCACTAGTGGTCCTGCCAGGGGAATCTGTACGGGCTCATGGTGACGACCTATCCGAGACGAGCCCCTCGCACTCGAGCCCGTCCACCCCATCGAATCTATCC
The DNA here is from genome assembly GCA_005116745.1 of Nitrospira sp. Taxonomy (NCBI): domain Bacteria; kingdom Pseudomonadati; phylum Nitrospirota; class Nitrospiria; order Nitrospirales; family Nitrospiraceae; genus Nitrospira; species Nitrospira sp. Next base: position 191,817 of record SWDS01000008.1, read on the forward strand.
AGCCCTGAGGCAGCCGGACGGCAAGCAGCTTGCTGGGCGCTCACCATTCCCTATGGCGCCGCGAAAATGGTCTATTCGATCGGCGGGGGTATTGTGGGCGGCTTCGCTTGGGCGGTGACGGGAGGAAACCTGGCGGTGGCAAAGTCCATCTGGGTTCCTTCGATGACAGGCGACTATATCGTCCAGCCGCAACATCTCACCGGAGAGAAGCACCTCTACTTCGTGGGCGTGTCATCAGAGCCCAGGTAACCCTGATTCAGCGGTACCCGCATGCCGACCGGTCTGAAGAAATGGGGCCTGCCCCTCAAGTCATGGCTTACTGGCATGCACAGAACAAGACGCGACCTAACGGCACTAGATCGTCAGTCCAAGCGGTATCGACTGATCTCGCCCCCCTATGAGGCCGTGTCATGCGACTCGCAATGGCTTTACTCATCACCCTGCTCGCTGGATGTGCCGGATCCAAGCTCGATCATGGGATGGACCCCGAGTCCAGAACTGACAACACTTTCGACCAAACGGGTAGTGTGTGGACCGAGGAACGCAAGGCACTGTATCACCAAGCCCGCGAAGGGCTACGACAGTCTCGTGAACGGTATATCGCGACCACCCGCCCAGTCCTCGAGCGCAAGTTTCGACACGAGTACCCAGATTTGTCCGATACGGACATCGAGACGCTGGTCAATGAGGCGCTGGCGAAAGGCTACCGCCACGAGGCGGAACCACGACCGGATGGTCCGGTCAGACTCCCCCCGCAACGTCCCATGAACTGTATGCCTCCCCCAGGGGGTTGGCCGTCCTCCCCGAATTGCTATTAGCGAGTACTGCACTCGCAAGATTGTAGAGCTTCAATTTGCCTCAGGTGTCCCTGCCGGTCTGGCGAAGTTCACACTCCCATCCAAACGAGAGCAGAAGATGGTATAGTATTGCGCCACGATTAACCGTGACAGAGTACCTCCTTGAAGGTTTCAGATTCAGTCAGCCCTGATGATGGGGATTGAACGATGAGCCTGCTGACCTTTCGCTTCCGCCAATCCCCAGCCGTGGACTTTTATTGGAACCTTGAGCTGGCCAAGCGAGGATCTCTCCGCGAATTCAAGGTACATCCCAACATCACCATTTATGAGTCGGCGTTCGACCTCTTCAACCCGATTCACGTAGGACACGCCTTGTCCCTGGCCAAAGCCTTGGTGCTCGATAAGCGAGCCGAGGTCCTCTCGGGAAACACGTCGTTGACCATGACAACCGTCCGTGATGTCTTGGAGTGCTATCAGCAATCGATGCAGGTCGAGGACTATCATGCGCATTGTTGGTTCAAGATCCGGCTCACATTTGATCTGGCCGTGACACGAATTGAAGTGGAGTCCGACGACTCGGGGAAGTCGTTTGTGTTTCCCTGTCGATGCGCGGCCACACACGCGTATGGCATTCACTATGAGCACCCCGGAACGATCTATGCCCAACTGGACTCGGCCTTGTGGCGTGCCGGTACACGTTGGTGCCCGCGGCTCGAAGATCTCTCAGAAATAAAACTCGTGAACGTGGAGTTGCAGACTAAACGATGAAGCGCCACAGATGCCCATGGATCGGAATGGCTCGCAACGCCTCGCATGAAAGCGCGACGAATTGCTTTCCTCAGCACGGGGGTTAAATCTGGGGTCTGATCGCAACACTTCTAACGCAGGCTGGATGGGAAACGGCAGACATCATCGCGAGGAGACACTACTTCGTTCGGCGCTTGATCACCTCTTGAAGTAACTTTACCACTGAGGCTTCGGTCGAAGTCTTCCCTGAAATCCCCACCACAATCGCCACATCCTGAACGAGCGCTCCCGCTGACCAGCCATCGTCCGGCGCCACCCAGCCCTTGTTCCCAACATCGGGCAAGCGTTTGAACCCCTTCACCAGCTTGGGCTCTGGGAAGTAGTTCGGAGGGACAACCGTTACTGTTGCAGACGCTTCGTAGTCTGTGTCGTGCCAGCTGCACCCCGCACCGCCCGCAGCGTTCTCGCCAGGACCAACCGGTACGCCAACATAGACGGCAATCTCGGCCTGTGTGAAAAGTTTGCACTGCGGATTGCTCGCAGCTGACCCTTTGGCGTCTCCGGTCAGCTGGTCTTTGAGCTTATGAGGATCCATCTGCTGCGCGTGCGCGGATACCGCGATCAGCAGAACAAGGGCGACTGCGGTAGCACGAGAGTAGCGCATGACGTGCTCCTTCATTCAACGAACAACTCTGAATGGCAGGAAATTGTTCCTACCTCCTTGATCGAGGGACGCTGGGAGTGGCAAGAGTACGGGCGGCAGATGCCTTCATGACGCCAAACCATCTGAAGCCTGATTCGCATTGGAGTCAGATTCCTCGAATTCTGTTCGCATCACACGCCACGAGAGGGTTTGAACCGTACACTGTGACCGCAGCCGTTTCAATGGGCTGTGATGGTGAAGCTAGGAACCACGGGTCCTAGAGCGCCGCAGACGGGGCCCGCCCCTTATACTCTCTCTTCGATAATTTCCAACCAATCTCGTACGCGTGCTGAAGCGCGAAGATCCGCGTGACGTCAGAGTTCAGGCAACCGCGATGCAGATTCTTGAATGACACTGATTCTCCCATACCCATTTCTGTGTTGCATGTATAGCAACCCCAGCTGTGCCCCTGAATATCCTGACACCACCCGCTGAACATCGATTTCCCGTAAATATTCTTGCTATGATGTCGCCTATGCGACTTCATCGAGCCTTCTTGTTCCTATTCGCCGCAGTCTTACTGTTTCCCGGCTGCGCCTCCTGGTTCATAAAAGGTGAGTCTCCAGAGGTGCTCGTTACCAATGTTACGCCCCTGGACGCGACGCTGTTCGAACAGCGTCTCCGTGTCGACCTCCGGGTCCGCAACCCGAACGACTTCGACTATCACCTGACGGGCATCGATTTCACATTGAATCTGAACGGGAAACGTCTGGCCCGTGGCCTGGGGAGCAAGGAAGTGACGATTCCTCGGTTAGGTGATACCGTGATGACGATCGACACCACCACCTCGACACTCGACATCATGCGCCAACTGCTCAACCTCTCTCAGAAACAGGAATTGGCCTACGACATCAAAGGCGTGCTCCATAGCGCGGAGGGGCGATTGCCGTTCACCAATGTAGGCACACTCGTCGAGCCAGGCACGTTCTCCGGCTCACCGACTGGCTCTCACGCAACTCCGCAATAAGGCCGAAGCCAAGTCAACGAGTACGATCTTGTTTCGTGCGTCGACCAATTCCCCTGAGGGTACGGTGCAATTGATAGTCGAAGTGTGCAAACCCATGGCCTAACCCAGTTCGCAGAAGTTGAGACAAGGAACACAGCGGATACGATACGCAGTCTGATCCATCCTGTCATCGGCACTGGCATACACAGAACAACACGTGCCCCCAATCCTCCTCTCTTCGGAGACAAACTCTTCCCGCTTCTCAGCGTGCTCGTCAGAATTAAGTCACATGTTACCGAGAAATGTGATACCCTACTATGGAGAGCGGATGAGGAGGAGACTTTCCATGTCTACTGAGACGAACCTGACTCCGAAAGAGAAGCAAGACCGCTATCGCAGACGCTTGCGCCGCAAGGGGTTGCGGCCGGTTCAAATTTGGGTACCTGATACTCGCACCGAGGGATTCGCGGGCGAATGTCGACGACAGGCGCGGCTCGCCGCTCGCTCGGCCCAGGAAAAGCCCACTCTTGACTTCATCTCGGAGATCGCCGATTGGGACAGCGCGTAAAACGTGGCGATGTCGTGACCGTCGCGGCCAAAGGTCACTATAGCGGCAAACCACGCCCTGCCCTCGTTCTACAATCCGATCTCTTCTCCGCCCTCGGCAGCGTGACGATTTGCCTGTTGACCACCGAAATTCTGGACGCTCCCCTATTCCGACTGACCGTTGAGCCCTCCTCCTCCAATGGCCTTCAGCATATTTCACAGATCATGATCGACAAGATCGTCACCATCCCGCAAGAGACCCTCGGCTCCCGCATTGGAGCGTTGGACCACGAACTCATGGTGCGGGTCGATCGCTCACTAGCCGTCTTTCTTGGCATCGTCTGATAGTGAAAAAACGGCGTCTGCGCTCCTTCAATTTACCTTGGAGAGCTGCGTCCATAGTGGTCAGAGACATTGCCGAAGGATGGGGATCGCGTGCGAGTAACCGAGAGCGTGCACGTGCGGAAGAGTGAGGCTCCTCGTGACGTCAGAGTTCGAGCCGAACAGACTCAGATCCTCGACTCATACTGATTTCCCTATGCCCATTCCATGTCGCATGCACAATACAAGATCCGACCTCAGTCTTTTTCCTTCCATCGAACTCGCTTCTATGCTCCATTGCTTCCTCCTATGGGTTTCTTTCAGTCAAATACTGCACCGGCTAAATCTAAATAATCCAATGATTTCTGGTGGTTGAGTACGACTACACAACTAGGATTAGTGCGAATTCAATTAAGGGAATCACTCCAGTAGCCGCCCTGAGTTTGTAGAATCGAGGAAACGAGACGGCAAGACAAATTCAGAAGATGTGATAGATTTTCCTAGGAGACTTCGCCAAGCTGAGAGATTCTTCAAGGTTTAGGAAGTCTTGTAGATGAGGGGAGACCAATGAGGAGATTATTCAGTCTCTTGCTTCTCGTCGTCATGGGATACGGAGTCATCCCAGGCTTTGTCGATGCCGCACAACAGCGCGTTGTGATTCAGTTGAGTGGGAGATACTGCCTATTTCATAGCTATGAACTGGGGGAAGCCTTGAAACGAGTGTCGGGGGTCCTCGGGGTCGACTTTGAAGCAATGCAAAGCCATGTCGTCGTTATTATGGATGCGGGGAAAGTAAATCCGGATCACCTGTTGGCTGCGATTCATGGGATCAAGGGCGAAGGGTATCACTGTAAGGGCCAATTTAATGGTGAACCAGGAAAGGTAGAATACTGACTCTCGCCTAATCCGTCGAATGTCACACCTTCGATCGTCCAATCCATCCAAGACTTGCTAGTGTAGCTTTGCCCCTCACATCACACCAAGCGAAGCACAGAAATCTGGAGTCAGCAATCTGCGGGCAGATCTAGTTTCGTGCATCAACCAATTATCATGAGGGTACGATGCACCTGATGGTCGAATGGTGCGCACCCATGCGCCTACCCAATTTCGCAGCAACAACAAAGGTCTGACTTACTTTCCATTGCTTTTAATACACCCGAGCATAGAACTTAGAGCTGATCTCTCCTTTCTTTAGTAGCGTAACGTGAGGCCGAGGCTCACTAAGCCCGGATTCCGCAGTAGAGAGGTGCTTACGGGGAGGCTCTTGGCGTGTGGGGTGACGGGTAACTTGTCGGCACCGGGACATTCGCGACGTGCACAGCGGTCTGATTCGGCTCATTCGCGTCGGCGAGCTCCCACTCCAACTGCGCCGCAATCGGGAGCCCCTCGGCGAGCGCACGAAGGCGCTGGAGAAATTCGGGCCGTTCCTCCGGAGGCACCGCGAAGCGGACGCGCAGCCGTCGCGCATCGGGAATCAGATCCGCCCCGACGAGAAAGACCCGATCCCGGACGGCCCGCAGCCGCCGTTCAAACCAGCACGACGGAAGCACGGTTTCCCGAAACCCCATCAATAGATTGTAGAGGACGCAGCCCGTGCGGAAGGCGGCATCCGTGGCGTCGAAGGACTGGAGACAGAAGGTGTCCAGGCTCAGGTCTTCCTTGAGTTCCTTGATGCGGTTCTCACAGTCGGCCCGGCCCGCATACATGCGGGTGACCAATTCGGCGGCAAAGGGCACGGTGGTGACGAAGACGCGGTACGTGTAGCCGGGACACTCGATCAGCCGCCGCCCACTGGCCGTGGGCCGCTCCGTCAGGGTCTGACGCAGACAGACAAACCGGCGAGTCTGGCCCCGCCAGGCCGAGAGCGTCGCCATCACGTCCGCGACCGCAATGCCGCGCGTGACGGGCTGCCAGTCCGCTTCGGGAATGCGGTGGATGACCAGCTTCCGCACCAGCGGAGTCAGCCGGGCCACAATGATATAGGGCAAGTCGCGGGCTTCCAATGCGGTCAGGAACGCGGTCACAAAAAAGCCGGCATCGGCCCGCACCAGTCCGATTCGATGCCCCGCCGGCAACATGGTCAGCGCTTGCGCGAGAAACTCTCGCACGCCGTTGGCCGTCCCCGCATGCCCGGCCCGCAAGGTGGCCCATAAGAGTCGTCGACGTTCGCTCAACCAGGCCACCAGTGGATGATGGGAAGGACGGCCGTGTTTGAGCGGATTGTGCCCCTTCAGGCTCCCAGCTTGTGCGCCATATCGACAGAAGACCGTGGAATCCAGATCCAGCGTATGGCCCAGCAGCGTCGGCCGCAGGCTCTGCAACGACAGCCGCATCAGGGCCTCCGACACTTCGGTGGTCCGTCGATACGTGAACCGCCTGAAGAACCGCTGGACCGTATCGGGTGAGGGAAACCGCGGTAGCCCCAGCAGCCGAGGCAGCAGCGGATCGCGTCGATAGCGAGTCAGATGTTCAAACCGCTCAGCACCCAGGGCCAGCCCATACCACCAGGCCAGCAGCACGTCGACCGCGGCAATCTGATTGTTGGACGTCTTGGTGAAGGAGACGAGGAGGGGCATCAGTGCCGCGCGCAACCCGATCAGTTCAAAGTACAGTCGCAGCAGGATAGCTCCGGCCCAGACGGTGATCGGATGGTCGGTGAACGCAAAGCGGAGCTTGGGATAGAGCGGTGAGGCCGGAGCTGGACGAGTGCGCATGCCAACCTCCTGGGTTGCCAAGAGAATCTGGCCGCCGATTCTACCTCAATTCCAAATCAACTGCGGAATCCGGGCTAAGCGTACAAGTGCCGACCTCCAAAGCCTGCTCACTATCATGCACAGAACAAGACGCGACCCCAGACTTTTATTTTGCATTGAGACGCTTCAATTGGACTGTCATTGAGTTAGGGGTGCCCAGTCCTCATGAGATTCAATTACATGAAATCCACTGTTGCGCAACAGATTGAAAAACCCTCGAAAATGATTAGCGCCACAAATGAATAAAAGTGGCCATTGATCGTATTGAATTATTTTCTCAAGCCAAACTTGTTCTCTCATACCATGTGACTCCTTAGTCCTTCTGTCATATTCACTCCATACTTTCTCCGGAAGATTCTCTTCACTCGGCAAATCTGGCCACATTCCAATTCCTGGATACCGATTCCGATATTCTTGAATAATGTCATAACTACAATCGGATTGAATACCTCGTTTGGCTCTTTCTTGAAGATCGGGATCAGCGAACAAGTGTTCTACATGGAGGGTTTTCGCCAGCATGTATGCGACAGTAGGCTTATCATTGTCTATCTCTTCTGCTATAGCCTTGATATTGTATTTTTCACATTCGCCCCTGAGTACAGCTCCAAACACGGTCGGTGCGTTTTCCCCGCGCTGTATGGAATGCGCTGTCCCAAGCAACACCACAGTATTCATGGTGAATGTTTCACTCCAAAAGAGGCAATCGGGTCATTGGGGGTGGCCTGGATTTGACAGACACCTTTCACCGGGGACAGGATTCCCCGCGGAGCTGTCCGGGGTACCTATCCAGCCTAATCGGTGGCACGAGTCTACCGCAAAGTCCCTACGGTCACCAGTACCGCTATCTGCTGAATGCCAGGACGTTCAAACAGATCACCCCGCAAGACCACAGCATCTAAACAGCTCCTCCCAAGCTTGCTCGTCGCTCCCCTCCTCTGGAATGGCACCCGTGCTGGTTCCACTGCGCCCGTCGAGCGAGCACCGCCCGCAATGTGATCATTAGATAGACCTCGTGTGCGCGCTCGGGGAGCAAGGAACTAGTGGGGGTGTCGTTCCGCCTCCCTCTTGCGGGGCCATCCCCGCATGGCGGGATGGGCATCGCGTCCCCGCATCGCTCTGATGCTTAGCCTAATCGCTTAACCCCTGAACTTTCCTTACAACTTTCCAATTGTTCCTCTTCGGCATCGCCGTTGCTCAAGCATTAGACCAACAGGCCACGGGCACCTAGACTGAAAAGGAGGTGAATTTAAAAGACCGGAGCCAAGTGCTGAGGACTGAGTGTCAAATCGTGAGTTCAATGTGTGCGTTTAACCACAAGGAGGATTTCATCATGCAACCGAGCGCATCACAGGTAACGTCAGGAAATATTGCCCCCACGATCAAGGGGCCAGAGAGAGACACAAAAGAAGTCATTGTCCTGGCCGGAGTCGTCCTCTCCCTTGGAGGATTGCTTGCCGCCGCGTGGCTCTATAGCCAAACCGGCGACCAGGTGACGGCTTCTCCCACCACGGAGAAGGTCGAGCATGCCAGCGTCCCTGGCTTGCTCATGAAATCCTCAGTTCTACACCAGACCGGGGCATCATCTACCCATTCCGCCCAGATCACGGCTCCGGTCCTAACCACCCCGGAGATTATTCATGCCGATGTCTACTTCGAAGTCGGACGGAAGGGATTGACCGACGAAGGGAAGGCTCACCTCGCCGCCCAAGCCGACATGTTGAAGCAGCATGAGAACTATGGCGTGCTGATCCAGGGCTATACGGACCAGCAGGGATCGGCGAGCTACAATATGCAGCTTGGCATGAAACGGGCTGAGACGGCCAAGGCAGAATTGCTGAATGCGGGAATTGCCGAACACCGGATCAAAACGGTGAGCTTGGGCGAAGAGGCTGTCCTCTGTGTCGACACCAGCGACGTCTGCCGGCACATGAATCGTCGCGTGCATCTCGAAGTCCGCAAGATCGGCCAAGAACATATGGTACTTCCATTCACCCCGACCACTCCGTCCGATTCGCCCGAGACCACTATCGATTCGTCATCTACCATAGGTGAAGATGGCACGACAGGAGAAAGCCTTCCTCCCTCATGGTCTGAGCCAGCCCTCATTCCTAAGCCCACAAAGGGCAGGTAGTTAATCGGTGAGGCTTGGGGACAACGGAGATCGTCCCCAAGCCTCTGCTGCTGGACTCAACCTTTTTAGCCTAACCAGACGAGGACATCCTGCTCAATGAATCTCTCCTGGCAGGAAACTGCCGTGCTCTCCAGCCCGTCGCGCGCTTAACCGTCCCTTCCAAGAACATCGATCTGATCGTGTTGAACGGCGCGTATGGGCGCACGCTCGCCTTCGGCCCTGGCTATGCTGAATCGAGTGCGTTGCCTGGTTCGGTCGGCACAACGATCCTCACCGGCCACCGTGATACACACTTCAGCTTTCTCAAAAAACTGCATCGGCAGGATGAAATCGTGATTCAAACCGCAACGGGGAAGAGGCTGCACTACGTTGTTTCAGAGCGTCGCATGGCGGATTCACGATCCGGCACGATCGCACTCGATCATCAGCAGGCCAGACTCGTCCTCATCACCTGCTATCCATTTGATGCCATACTGCCCGATGGTCCGTTGAGATATGTGGTGGTGGCAGAAGTGAGAGGGCAGCACAAGGCTCAGGCCAGTAGAGCATCCCGACCGTTCGTGTCAGAATCGGTTCGCTCTGTGTCTGTCGAAGAGCCTGTGCCTCCAAACAAGCCGTTCAGGCTTCACCACGCTCACCACACCCGTAGTTCAAACCGCCCTACGAACACTTAGTCTCACTATAGGTTTTCGAAAAAATTTATTCCTTGTATGCCAGACACGAGGTGTTCCATCAGAAGCTAGCGGGCCGACTCCTTGACCGATGGAATAGGGACTCTAACAAACCGTTTCCTCTCAGAAAAGGATACGATTGTGCCTGCGACCAGCCATTTGGCTCTGGCCTTGGGAAATTGGTCTCTAGATCTTTTCCCCATCTCAATGGAGCCGTCTTTTCTTCCTCAGCCCCTTGACAGAAAAGAAACCTCGCTCCTGTTGCTGAGAGCCGTCATCCCCAGAAATCTGTCAATCCTGTGGATAACCATGGGATTAGTGGCATGTGCGCCATCATCAGCGTAGATATCCTAGATCATGTCAAGAAATATTCCTAGGAATATGCAAGAAATGAAATAAATTATCCTGATACCACTACTACTTGTGGCACAATCATATTGAAGCGGATGCCTGCAAAATAGGCACTTTGCTGAATACACACGCCATTTGCACTGTCTTTTGCAGAATAATGAGACTTGTTCACATGGTTGTCCACAGAAGATGTGGAATAAGAATTCTACTTGTGGTGAGCAGGCCTCGTGGACTTCCACTTCCACGGTGGGATGGGATTTGACTCGGACCACAGACCTGTCCCCGCGGCTCTGGCCAGCTCTTCCATATCCTTCATGGCTTGATCGCCTGACCCGCCCGGTGGCACCCAAGCGAGCCCTTCTTTGACTAGTTCATGGGTGATCTGTCGTCCATCCGGCAGTAGGATGTCAACGGTCATCCGACCCTGTCGATCTCGCTTCAAGTTTCGCACGACCACTTCACGGTTGGCGATATAGGCAGCCGTGACACGTTTCGCCTGTTTCCCATAGGACTGTTTCAGCTCGGGACAATCCACCCCGCGAAGATACACCATGTCCCTTCGGCCTTGATGGTAGATGGTGAGGCGATCTCCTTCGTGGACGATCAAGACCCGCGCGACGAAGTCGGCCTGGGCAAACGCAGGAGCGACGATGGCCGATACCAGCACCAGGACTGTTACGATACGACGGCTCATCATGATTTTGTATGCTACTGCCAGCAACCCATTCAGCCAATCATTTCTGAGTTTGCGACAGAGATGCTTTCCGTTTGGAGTACAGGAACGCGATGGTCTTGCGGGGAATGCGTCAACCCCTCACGCCCCTCCTGGCGGATAACAGTCCTGACCTCCCCGAGTACTCAGGGTAGCTATTCCTGTATACACCTGTTAAGATGTCGATGTTTCATAGCGGAGGGCCTCGCATGAAACACGAATTTCAACGGCCTGTCACCGATGTTGTTCCTGCCGAGAATCTGATCGGAAGCCTGACCTGAGCCGTTCATCAACTACGTCTTCGGCCCTCTCCTTCCCCTCTGAAGTCCTTCTCGTGTATTGAACAATATCATTTTGGAAGGAGGAACCCCCATGGGTTCAAAATTGTATGTCGGCGGATTGCCCTACTCGGCAACCGAATCTCAACTCACCAGCCTGTTTGCAGAGCACGGCACGGTCGAATCGGCCCGCGTGATCGCGGACAAGTTCACGGGTCAGTCACGTGGATTCGGCTTCGTAGAGATGTCGACCGCCGAAGAAGCGAAGGCAGCCATCACTGCCCTGAACGGGTCACAGATGGACGGACGGTCATTGACCGTGAATGAAGCGAAGCCAATGGAGCCACGTTCCGGCGGTGGTGCGGGTGGAGGCGGCTCACGATTCGGTGGTGGTGGTGGTGGCGGACGCGACCGCAACCGCTATTAATCCCGATACACATTCTGCCTGAATACGAAAGGGGCGCTTCACTCGAAGCGCCCCTTCAATCCCTTCGGGATGCTCTTTTCATTAAATCTAACTTCTACACTTATCCCCACGTACGGTGAACTTCGCTCACCTGTTCACCACCCTCAGTCTTGGCAATCACCCAGTTCACATCGTCAGGGATGGATACTATTTTGAGCTTCGCCGCATGTCCATCGGCTGCTTCCAGAAGTTCTTCCACTACACGAACCAGGTTCTCATCATCCCGTGGGATGAGCTTCCCATACTGATTCAGGCTCGGTTCCCGTGGCCCAGCTGCCTGAGGCCAATAGGACCCGCGATCCGTCTCCGCCAGCGCCTGAGGTTGGCCTAGTTCACGCAACCTGCTCAGTGCCTTATGGCTGATGCAGAATTCATCATAGCTCCGGTTGATCACGATTCGCTTCATGTTCGCTCCCTCAGTAAATACGGCCATTGTTCTGCCGCCGAATAACTGCTCGCCTACACCGCTGGGGCTGCATCTTTATATCCGATATAGTTCCCCGTCCAATGGGAGTAGCGCCGGTTCGCCCATGTTGCCACCTCACCTTTCTGGAGCTCCCCATACCGCTTCTGGAGGACTGTCTCGAACCTGCCAAGATCTCCTTGAATTTCGATGAGGTCCGCCTCCGTGATGTTCACCCACTTAGTCCTGAGTGGCGTTTTGAGTTGCTCCCAGAATTGCCCGAATTGTTCCTTATTCATATGGACTCCTTGGTGAGAAGATGAGGTCTCCACTCCTCTCGACGGCAAGACGCCTCCGGCGTGCTGGGCAGAGAGACGACCGTGGAAACTCAGGCGCAGAAGCGGCGACGACCGGGGAATCAGACGCGCACGAACGGCATGGGAAGGAATCGCGCGAGGGATAAGATAGTCAGCGATGGCTTAGTACGTCATTTTAATAGCCTACAAGACAGACTCAGACTCTGTCAACGGAGACAAAGACGGGAAACACGTGGCCTTGACCAGGCTCTCATCAGGGCGTAGGGTGAGTGCTGTACTCCTCGACCGCCTTCGTTTCGGAGGTGGTACGTTATGATCTTCCGTCGACGTGAAATCCGATTAATATGCAGAGGCACGGATGTCCTCTTCTTGAGTTCGTCCCTCGCCACTCGCCTCACGAGCCTCTTCTCACGCACTGTCATCGGGCTTGTGAGCCTCACGACCCTATTTCTTTCCGATGTGACATCGCATGCCTGCGAGTATCTGCTATGGCAAGGACGTCGTTATGTCCTACCGTTACAACACCATCGCTATCATTGTGGGTCACGTGAAGTACTTGTGGGACAAACTGCGAGTCAACTCGGAAACGAGGCGGCAAACCATGAAGTAGTAGCGAGGTCAATCCTATGACCGGCGAAATGAAGGCGCTTCTTCGCCGCCAAAGAAACACCAGACCTCGTATCGATCGTGGAGTACACCCGAGGTCCATCCGACTGCTCATTGCTGAAACTCAACGACTGATCAGACAAAGCCTGCGGCTCCTTCTGGAGCGAGAGCAAGATGTCGCCAGTGTGATTGAGGCGACGGATGGGCATGAGGCGTATCGCTTAGCACTGGAGCATAAACCCGATATTGCCCTCCTTGACGTCGACATGCCAGATCTCGACGTGGAGTCGGTGGCAAAACGCATCTATCACCACTTGCCAAATACCAGAATCCTGCTATTAGCCCGATACGATGAAGACTCCCGGATAGTGGGAGCTATGCAAGCGGGAGCGTTTGGCTACATCCTCAAGGATACCGACTGGACGGACTTCCTCTGCATTATTAGGGCTGCCGCTCACGGAGAGCAGGCCGTATCGCCCATGATGCCTGACCGTGTCGTGCGAGCCGTTCCCGGTGCCGTCAAACATCCCTATGCTGAACGCGGCATCTTGATCTCCAGCCTAACTGAGCGAGAACAAGAGATACTGGCATGCGCCGCAGCCGGCCGAAGCAATAAGGAAATGGCCGACCAACTCTGTGTCTCAGTCGAGACTATCAAAACACACTTGCACCATATCTATCAAAAGCTCTCCGTCAGTGGCCGTGTCGAAGCCATTCTCACCTACCTCCGGGCTCAGTAACCATCCCGTTTTTAGGCGGCTTCGCTCTCACCCAATCGGTGTACGCCATGAATCCATCCGCTGAATTTCCTTCTCTCAGACATTTCCCTTCCGCTTCATACCACTGGTCTATCGCTCTCGATGTGCGCCCTATGCGTTCCGCATTCGCTATCATGGTTCTTATTATGCTACTATTGATATGTATCTCATTCTTCGCGCCTCCCTTGCTCAGACTGCATTCGCGCGATCGATACCCTGGCGTAGGAATACTGTTACCTAATCCGCTAGCTGGTTAGCGGTAACCGTTTTTGTCGTATCCTTACGACCGGCTGCACGTTTGCGGTCATTCCTAACTGACGCAGGTCCGTACTCCCACATCCCAGTACTCCCTGCCCTTGCAGTGAACCGGAAGGAGTCCCGATGAGCCGTCTGAATCTACAACCCCTGATGACATTTTCTGATGGGTCATATTTGGCAATCAGCACGGAATGTTCAAAGGAAGGTCACTTCTCGTGCTCAGTCTATACCGTCCTAGAGGAGGGGGATCGCACAGCCTTCCAGAACATTGCCAGCCACTTTCTCTCGGCACCGACCTGTTTGACGGCCCAAGAACAGGCCTATAGTTACACCCTCCGGCTCTACCCTCGTGCAGCCGAGTCCATGAAGAAGCCGCCGTACTTAATCTGGCATGGACCGCAATCATCAGAGCGCTCGTGACCTATCCTCTTCATTAAGCATGAGAGAACGCATCCACAGGAGCCATCTGGCAGGGACACAAGTCAGGCATTCGTGAACAACAGCGCCCCACGCTGGGCAGACTCTTGCCGGCGAGCTTGGTCCACACCAACGGCTTGGAGTGCTCATTGATCGTGCGCCAATGTGGACCTTGATGGCAACCGCGTCCCGATTTAGTCCTCAGTCAGCAAAGCGAACCAGCATCCGACAAGGTTCAGCGACGAAGCACGGAGCGGGGTGATAGGATTCGCAATCTAGATCGACATATGGTAGAGTACGGCCATAGGAGTCCTGAACTTCGCGCTCCTCCCTCCCTGTTTCGTTTCTGCGCGATTGTATTGATCAATCTATGGCGAGCTTGTCGGACAACGACCTTTGTGTTCAAGTCATGAATGGACGCGACGGAGGCTCCGACATCGGTGTCGTCACGACCCTCCACCGTCATATGAAGCACTGGAAATCGGTGCAGGCTAGACAGGCCCTACTTGAGCAACCTTGTGCCCTCGCATCTAGGAGAAGACACAGATGAATACCCATAATCAGAGTGACCGTCCATGAGTACCACTAAAACGAATCAACAGCCATCCATTGAGCGCTGGGTCCGCATCCCCGACGGTACGAAAGTACGTCATCGCTCGGAGGCCTATGATGGGGTCATTGACGGCTTAACGGAGATCGTCTCTGGATCAGAACGTAACCCGGACGGGAAAACGCAATATCGCGTGAATGTGGGAGACAGTACACGACTGCTCGTCTCGGAGAATCACCTCAATATTCTGGTTGACAACAAAAATATGGTTCTCCTCGCTCGTGAATCCGAACTGTATCGCCGATCGGTCACCGACCGGCTCCGAGCGGTTTTCCCGGATGATCGGTTCGTGACGACTGGAGGCAAAGTGCCTGCGTCTAAAGTACCTGCGTCTATCGAGAAGTCGCAGTGAGTGAACGATGAATTTCCTACTACATATTTCATAGGTTTCAATCTTAGACGATGGAGAAGCAATGAATACATCATGGGGGACCAAAGCCCCACACCGGCGGAAGCGAGCTATTCTTCGAACCAAGGTCCGTTGGGAGATGCTGGGACTTCAAGATCCGACCCAGTCGTCATTGGCACCGTCGATTGAGGATATTCGTCGCCAGATCACTTCAGCCGCAAGTCAGGGATTGAGCCCTGATACACTCTCTCGCTCTCGCGAGAAAGAGGGACGCCAAAAGCCTGGGTCCAAGGCGTCAGCGGCTCCCCGCAAGCGCGGTAGCACCTCGCAATAGCTTGATCTAGGCGAGTCGTGCCTGAAAGGAGGGCATCATCGGAGGAACAGGCAAAACCACACCCGCTAAGCGGGACCGTGAGAAAGCGCGTCTGCAGAAGCAACGGGACAAGGAAGAGCGCCGTGTGCAACGGAAGGCCGCCAAAGTCGACCGTCCAGAGCAAGAGGGTGAAGACCCTGACCTCGCGGGCTTACAATGGGGGCCTCAAGATCCGCTCTATTAATGGACAGTCTGCACGTGGCATGATGTCCTTGTGATGCCTGCCGACCATAGTTCACTGAATCGAGGCCGCATGTTCTGAACTAGTACCTGACTCAGCACGGACTGGTTGCTCCAATAAGGAGTCAGCATGTCAATTAAGATAACTATCTCACTAAATAATAAGGAGAAATCATGGACATCAATACCATCATATTTTTTGCTGTAATTATTGGGCTCGGGATCGGCGGTGTGATCGTATATCTGAAGGGCAGGTAGCTTCACTCGTGCGATCCGTTCATTGCTGACGATCTATTCTCTGATCAGTGGCATCAGACGAGCGATGATCTCACGATGATCGGCTCGCACTCCACGGATAGGCCTCCACAACCCTAGAGGGGTTGCTCCTTCGTTTTATTGGGCCTTACTCGCCAAAGCAGATCCTTCTTCTCCAAGGATGTGGAGGCCACTCGCTCCACATTCCTCCCTAGCTTCACCATTTCGGCTTGCCACGGATCCGAATACCCTACCAACAGCACCAGCAAGTTATTTCAGCTAGAAATGCGAATCATGGGAGACGTTTATCCACAGACGTCGACGATACGACGAAGACGAATCAGCGGGATGGCACGAGATATGGTGTGGAGCCGGCGACCCGGATTGAACGGGCGACCTGCTGTTTACGAAACAGCTGCTCTACCAACTGAGCTACGCCGGCACCTTGGTGAGACAGACGGGGAGACTGAATCTCAGTCCGGCATGATAACGGCCACCGGCGAGCCTGTCAATAAAGCAGATTGAGCTCAATCAATATTTCTATGGCCCAATATGAATCGGATTGGGGCCTGCGACTGATGAATCAGCAGGAAGGTGGGGGGGCTTCTGTATCGGACTAGGTTTTGGGTTATGACCTCTCGCCAGCGGATGGATTCGCACCATTCCTCCTCGGCCAGTCCCGGGTAGACAGAGCGCATCTTGTTTGTTCCCGAATTGTTCACGAGCCACCAGAGCCGCCTGTCCACGAGCATAGGTACAGAGTTCACCGGCGATGACCGTTCCATCTCGATCCACATCAGCGAGACCTTGCAAACCCCTTAACAGATGATAGGTAAACAACCCGTGCTTGCCTTCGTCATACGGATCGGCTTCTTGCAAGCTTCGATTACCCACCATCCACATCTCCACATCTTTCCTGGCCTCGCTGACAGGGGATTCCCAGGCAGGCAAAGGGATGTCGGCAAGACCGGCGCCAGGGGACGGATCCATCGAGACATCAAACATCAGAATCGCCCGCCGGATTGGCAATCGAGAGAGCGCTTCCTGAAGCCGGACAAGTGGGTATAACTGCTGCTTCGCCTCGGAGAGCGTCCCATCATATGGCACAAGCGAGATCGCACCGGTCCCGCCATCTACAAGTGCTCGCCCAGCAAAGAATATATACACAACGGTCTCTTGGTCCGCCCGCTTTCGAAGCCATCGCTCAAACGTGTCTTCCAGGTCCCGTTCGAGGGCCTGGCGGTCAAGCAATATGCGGATGCGCTCACCTGGAACACCGCCGATGATACGCAGATATTCAGCCATGACTTCCGCATCGTGGCGCGCATACTTAACCGCCGGCATCTGTTCGTCTCTAAACGTGCCGATGCCGATCGAAATGATGATGGCCTTCGGCTGATGGAATGCCGCCAGAGAGTTCGGCAGGTTGTCGACATTCGGAACCAGAGCCGGGTTGATGCCTCTGGGTTTGATCCCAAAACTAAAGACCTTGGGTGGCGGAACGGACGTCACCGGACTAGTCGTCCGCAAGTTCAGCGTTAATTCTCCCTGGAGGGACTCTTGAGAGGCAGTCACCCGTTGTGTCATCGAGGTCCGTTTAATCTCTCCCGATTGGAGCATGCCGAGGTGGACTTCAGAGGGGAACAAGGCCGATAAGTCGGTTTTTCCTTCAACTAACACCATCACATCTTTTGCCTCCCCCAGGCCCTCGTTTTTGACTTCAATTTGAATCGTGATGGATTCGTCAGGCTGGAGGAATTGGTCTCCGTTTTCATCTCGGATAATGGCACGAAAACTCAGTTGCGCTGGCCTACCTGTCGTACTCGAAGCCACCTGCTGTGAATTATCCGTTGCCTCCATCACCGCGGGGAGCGATGCGACAAGGCCCGCTGTCGACGGCTCCACGGAAGAGCGTGGACGTGACCCCAGTGGAACCCGTGTGTCTCTTTGGACAGCGTACTCCCGGATCTGCGCGGATTGCCCGATCTGTTGAGCCAATCCATTGGTCGCCGAATCAATGGCCTCTTGAACTATCGACGTCATCCCCTCGACCTGACAGGGCTCTTGGCCAACTGTTACCGTACCCTGGCCAGTACCTTCGAACTTCTTATTGAAGAGTAACGTTCCCTCGCGCGCCAAAAACATCATTTCAATTCCCACCGTGACCATTGCGGGATAGGTTCCAGGCGTTCGTTTTGGAACGGCGAGCTCGATCCGCCTCACACCCACTCCAACTTCAACCACTCCATCTGACGCAATGGGTTCATCTGCGTGGCTCTGGGCCGCGACACCAGTAAAGACTCCCGTCAACTTCGTCGGAACGGAGGTGACAAGCGCATCCGTTAGGGACATGGATCTCACCTCGCCACAACCATCGTGATATGGCAGCTCAGCCGTGGTCACACTGGGGGAAAACCAGATCACTGGCGTCAGTGGAATCGGTTGAGTACTGACCGGCTCCTTCCCTCGCTTGAGCAGCGAACAGCTGACACCTGACAGGACGAGGATCAGTGCCACACAAGAGGCAATAATGTGACGGTAGGACTGGCAATAGACAGTCAGTATAGGTTGTAGCTTATTCACGTTGTGGTTATACCGAATTCACGCTGGCGTCACAACCGGGGGAAGCCGCATTGACAGCCCATTTCACCTAGGCTAAGGTCGCGGCATGTCCGATCCGGTCGTGTCTTCATCTACTTCTTCTGGAATTTCTTGGTCTGCACTTGCCCGATTGATCCGGCTGCCAAACCAGACCGGTACCTATCTCTTACTCCTGCCCACCCTCTGGAGCCTCGTGCTGGCTACTCGAGGGATTCCTCCGCCTCACCTCTTAGTTATTTTCATCGGCGGATCGTTCCTCATGAGAAGCGCTGGCGTCATTATGAACGATTTAGCCGATGAAACATTTGACCGGCAAGTCGCACGGACCAAGACGCGTCCGTTGGCTTCTGGCGAATTGTCACGCCGCCATGCACTGATTCTACTCAGCCTGCTGCTTGTCGTAGCGGCAAGCCTCCTCTTCTTCCTTCTGCCGATCGTAACCTGGCTCGCCCCGGTTGCGGTATTTCTGGCCGCCCTCTACCCATACTCCAAACGATGGATTCATATCCCGCAAGCCATGCTTGGCATCGCGTTCGGCTGGGGAACGATCATGGCTTGGGCTGCAGTGCGAGGACAATTGGAGAGCTCAGCGTGGTGTCTCTTTGGAGCAACCGCCGCCTGGGCCATAGCCTATGACACGATCTACGCGATCCAAGACCAGGAGGATGATCGACGCGTTGGGGTTAAGTCAGCCGCGCTGTACTTCGGGGATTCGGTTCACCACGGCGTGGGATTGGCGTTCAGTATCATGCTGGTGTGCTTAATCGCCGCAGGGTGGTTTGCTCAGCTCGGGTGGCCATATTATGCAGCGCTCTTGGGCGTGTCGGTATTCTTCATACTCCAGGTCATGCGCCTGCAAAGACCGATGACACCGACCCACGCGTTCGCCATGTTTCGCGCACACGTTTGGGCAGGCGCTGCCATCCTTCTCGGATTACTCGTCGGGTTAGTGGGTTAAGGCTTTTCGACCGGCTTCTCGGCTACAGGTTCAGACTTTGTCGCCCGTAAGGTGGCCACATACATCGTCACAGCTTTGGCATCTGCATCATTCAAACCCAAGGCGGGCATCCGTGTGTGCGCATCCATCGCCTGTGGATTCTTGAGCCAACGATACACCCACGTGGCATTCAACCGAAATCCGGCTCGATCCAACGCGGGACCGATCTTCCCGCCTTCACCGCCGACATTGTGGCACCCGTTGCAACCATACTTATTTTCATAGAGTTGTTTGCCACGATCGACCAATTTTGCAACGTCTGCAGGCTTGACCGTCAGATCTGGCCTAGGAATACTGAGTCCCTTTCCCGCTCTCGTAGAGAAATTGTTGAGGGCAACCTGGGCCACATCCATCTCTTTCTTGGCTTGCCCCATTGTTGCTTGTTCAGCCGCATAAGCGGATTCATCCACATCGACATCTTTCTTCAACTGCTCGCTCTTCCGATCGGCTTCATCGCTGGCTTTCTTTTCGGCGGCTTCATAGGCCTGCTTGGCCTGTTCAAACTTGGCCTGAGCGGTCTTCAATCCTTCTTCCAAGGAAGCCTTGCGTGCCGCGACGTTAAACTCCATCTTCGTTCCGTGCAACGTGCGCACATATCCAACAATCGACCAGAGTTCATCCTCAGAGAGCGTATATTTAAAGGTCGGCATCGTGGGCACGGCAAAGTCGTCATCTCCGATCGTATCTCCACCTTCCTCACTGGTGTCCAGCATGTCCCGCGAGATAGTCGCAAAGAGCTCCTCATCCTTGAATGTGCTCATTTCTGACTTATTCGACAAATCCTTAGGCTTTGGATCGGGCATAGCCGACCAATTAAACCCTTCGTTTTGCTTCCCGCTCTCGCCGTGACAATCGCTGCAATAGTGGGTATAGAGTTCATGCCCACGCTTTTCCTGTTCGTTGGCGCAGCCACCAGTGATGAAAGCCAAGCCTCCGATCACGCCCACTGCCAATCCTATGATACCTAGCCTTGGCGCCTTCATGCTCACTGCCCTTTCTTGAGTTTTCGGATCAGGACAAACTGAAACCCCAAGCCCAATACAGCAGCGATCGCCGCGTACATATAGCCGGAATAATCAGGCGGGGCATCGGCTCGGAAATACCACCAAGACGAGACCGCTTTTTGAGACCCCTTTTCAACCAATTCGCCGACGGCATCTTTTCGTCCGTCCCATACAGCAAAGGAGATACTCATGAATTGTCCCGCCGTAATTTGCACATCCTCATCAGCATGCCCGGTCAACAATTTCCTCGCAAATACGACTTTCCATGTCCCGTTGGAATAGACGCCCTTGGCTGTCACATCCTGATGCTCTTGTGGCTTTAATGTCCCAAAACCTTTCGCACTCATGTCGAGGGCCTTGCCGGTCTTATTTTTCCAGAACCAAATATTGACCGGTCCGCCTTCAACCTGGAGCATGGGCTGGCCATGGGCGAAATGTGCCTTCTTATCACCCACCATAAACTCCAGTGCTGCTGCGTCATCAGGATCCTGAGTAGGATCGGTATATTCAACCAGCACCGCCACTTGCGTACCATCATGCAAGGCACGCACGATGACATCCTTAACGGTCACTTCCTGAATACGATTCTGCCAATGGACTTGCGGTGACATTGGAAATGTAGCAGGCGGCGCACTGCTCCAAACTGCCGCGCCTGGATCATCTACGGGTACGCCCCCAGTCAGAAGGGTTGCTCGAACTGAGACATTCTCCTGTGCATAGCCAAGCGATGCTCCACCAATAATCATTGCTGCGATTGCTGCCGTTCCATCCCGCAAAACCCGTTTCATGATGCGATTCGCCGGTTTCATGCTGTCCTCGTGCTCCCTCCACAACTAGATCGATCTACGCTGTTCTTTCCCGCTACTCCCAGGTTCGTGGGGATTGATGCGCGCCGTCGTACTCACCTAAGATGATCTTCCAAATCCATTCATCGGGCAACTCGACTTCCCAACGAGGCATAGCGGACTTCCACGGTGCACCTTCAATGGGAAGGCCGACGCCACCCTTTTTGATGCGCCAGAATAGATAGCTTTCTTGCAACATGGCAATCGTCGTGGGGTCGGCAAAATTGGCAGGTGCCGGAATAAATCCACGAGCCGCCGGTCCCTTCCCGTCAAAGTTTCCACCATGACAGGGTGAGCAATAGGCGGCGTAAAAGCCCTTCCCCTGCATAATATTTTCAGGAGTTTTAGGAACAGGATTTGACAGGCCCGTGTATTCCCCTGGTGGGGCCGGATGAATCGTTCGGCTTTCCGTCGGAGGGAGGTCGCTCACCGCCGTACTTCCGTATGTTTGCCAGCCCACCAGCAACGGAAACAGAATGAACACGCCATAGCGAAGTGCTTGCAGACCGCCGATGTTCTCTCCGGTCAGAAATCGTTGAATCGGATTCCATAAGGCATCCTTCGATTCACCGCTCACTGTTTCAAACATGAAAATGCCGCCTGCAGTTAGCAAGAGATACAGAAATATGAGGCTGGAGGGAAGGGGGGCAGAGCCAGGTATGTTAGGCAACACAAACTTCAGAAACGCATACATGGCGACCATGAGAATGATTGGCTTCCCTAACGCTCCCATAACAATCCTTCCTCCCTAATTCGTGTGTGCGTCGGCAACAAGCGCAGCTTGCGCGGCCTTCACCGGCGCAGACGGGGCCTTCCCAGGGATATCAAGCTCCGACGTGCTGACAGAGATCGGCTCCCCGCTCATTTGCTGCAGAAACGCGATAATGGCCAATATTTCATTCTTCGAGAGTCCGATCGGATCCTTATTGATAGCTGGCATCGTGGCTGGATAGTCTTTTGGCACGCCACCATGGCGGTAATCCTTATACACGAACGCCTGGGGATCCGTTAGGCTTTCAAAGAGGAAATCCTTGCTTAACTTAGCGCCGATTCCCTTCAGATCCGGACAACGGGCGGATTCACTTGGCCCGATGGAATGACACAGTGCACATTGGCCTTTACTGAAGAAGACCGTCTGGCCGATGGCAGCAATATCAGTCGGTGTCTTAATATTGGCAATATCGATCTTTTCCTCGGCAGGAGGTAGAGAGGCCAGCTGAGGTACGGCAAGCGACATCAGTGCAAACAACCCCAGCACGATGGCAACGAATCCCGTCACCCTCACAAACACGGCCTTGATGAACAACAGGATCAGAATGCCGATCCCAATGATGGACAGTGCGATTAGTTGTAGTTGTGCGACTTCACTCATGGGCCCTCGAATGTTAAGTGCTGAGTTCTTAGTTTTTCGTTCCGGACGTAAAACTCACAATCAAAACTCAAAATTCTCTTTATCGCTGAGACTGCTCTTCTGGAGCCCCTCCGGCCATCGCCGGAATGCCGTGCGGTAGCTCTCCCTTCCCCGGTCCTGGAGCCGCTTTGGACTTATCGCCCATTGTCGCGACCCAAAAGATAAACGCCACGATAAGGCAGAAGGAAAACGTACAGAAGGCCATAATAAACGACGCGCTACCCAGCGCCGGCGAATAGGCATAGGGCGAGGTATCGCGCATGACTCCGTACACATGCCAGTGGACACGTGACGAGGACCGCGCATAGCCCATCAAGGTCATGAGGAGAATGACCATGATGGCATTGAGAACCAAGGAATACCCAGCGCGTGGCGGCATGCTCCCCCATACCATCTCTGTCGTCGTTTTTGCGCTCTTGAGCAACAGCGCCGTCAACGGCGTGATCGTCAGAATGACAAAGATGACGATCAGCACCTGAGACGTAGAGAAATAATTGATGCGGACAATCGCCGGCACGAAATACCCCCAGACGCCGAGGACGATGACCGCAAGGCTGGCCAACACCAATACGGCACCCATGACCGCTTTCGCCAGCTTCGCCCACCCTGCTGTATCCTGTTTCCCTGCCCGCCAATACATCACGAAACTCATGAATGTAATAAGAATCATGAGGTTCGATACCGTCATTTTTGCCGACATGACTCCCAAGACTCCTAGTAATGGGTGGTGGGCTCCTCCCATTTTCTGGGCCTCTTCAATGCTGGCCACAAGGGAGTGCGGGGTCATCCACACGGCAAGACACAGCAACAGACTAACTAACATCATCAACATGGCCCGCCGATATTTACTTTCTGACCCGGGAATTCGATAGGTAATCCCCAGCCAAAAATAATAGTTCGAGCCGAGGAACAGAACCCCGATCAACATGGCCTGGAGGATGAAGAGCCAGGACAGAAATCCTCCCATCAGGGTAATGCCCATCTGCTGGTTGTACTGGTAGATTTCCCGCATGAGCCAATAGCCGGCAAATGGTAGGGCCAGCAGACCGAACACACCGATAAAGTTGCCGACATACCCCATCCAATCGTAATGTTCTCGCTCTTCAGGACTCTTCACCGATAAGTACCGGACACCGGCATAGGCCCCGCAGATATAACCTCCAAGGACGACGTTCGCGATGAGGCGATGGATGTTGATCGGCCACCAGGTTGGATTCCACGTTGCCGCCCAGGCCCTCTCAAAGGCGGTCCCGTCTGCAAGCACAACCGGGCTGGACTGGAACGTAGCCCAGGCATTGGGGATAATCATAATGAATAAGGCAAAGAAGTTCAGGAGAAACCCGAGAAACACATGCAAGGTCTTCTTCCTGCCATCCTGCATAGCATCCCACCCATACCAATACAGATACAGCGTCGCCGTTTCTAATAAGAACAGGAGGCAATAGAGCAAGAAGGAGGGGAAAAAGACGTCTGTCAAATAATTCATCAGTTTGGGGTAGAACGCCACCAATAGAAACAACAGAATGCCACCGAACAACGCGGTGGTCGAATAGGCGGACGTCAGGAGTTTGGTAAACTCCTTGGCGAGCTTGTCATAACGCTTCTCGCCTCCCCTCCAGGCAATGACTTCGCACAGCCAGGCAAACATTGGCACACCTAAAACGAACCCGGCCAATAAGAGATGCAACTGGGCAACGATCCAAACAAGATTCCGACTGCCGACGTAAGGAATATCGCGATACTCTGTAGGACCCGCTGTTGTTCCCTCGGCTGCAATCCCGACTGAAGGAAGGGCTAGCCATCCCGCCATCAACAAGAGACCTGCGAGCCATTCGCCGTGACTCCCGACGGCCCGGAGAGCTCGTTGAACCATACTAACCCCTTGCTGTATGACCCTCACCTCATCACCTCGTAAGTTACGGTTTCGTCTTGGCAGAGGAGTCCTTAGCCTTTTCACCTTCGGCCTTCCCCTTGCCCTTTTCTTTTTGATCTATTGTGGCGACCTTTTGTTGCTCCATGGCCCCAATTTGTGCCGCAAGCGTCGCTATACGCTGAGCACTGCTGCTCAACGACTCGACCGGTTTGAAGACCGGCTCGACCCGCACGTCAGGCTTTTTACAGCATTCATGTGGATGGGGAGTCGTTACGGGAAGTATCGACCAAAACATCAGTGAGAACACGACGCCCACGCCCGCCAATGACATCAACATCAGCCCTTGATCGGTCGGCACCCGCATCAAATCCCAACGGGTAATGATCCCTTGATAACTTTCAGACACCGGACGGGCAATTTCCGCCATGCGCCGAATGCTCTGCCCAAGAATGGAAATCCCGATGACCGCCAAAACGATCAAGACTGCAGACGAAATAGATCCCCAAATCGTGAGCTCAAGACCGATTCGTTCCGCGATAGGAAGACCCGTGTCGAAGAGATGTCTCATACTTTCCATTTCAGCCATCGAGTGCGACGCCGTAATAGCAATTTCCGTGACCCGGCTGACAATACACCAGAGGAGCGGAAAAAAGAAAGTCCCAATGAGCGCCGCCCTCCACCAGATCGCAAAACCAAGTCCATCATGGGGTGGCTCTTTCCGAAGTCGTTCTAAGAAGAACGTTCTCCCAACGAGTCCCAGCGCCCAAATGTCGACGGGAATCGACATCCCTAAAATAATCGGTAGACCGATCCCTTCACCAAGCTGCGCCTCAAACATGGCGATGATGATGGGAACGGCGAAGACGGTCATGGGACTGGCAAACACGATCAAGAAGGCAAGGCCGAATCTTCCTTCAAAATGCACCAAACCCATCGTCATGGCAAGCACCGCAAAGACCGCCTTAATCGGAATCCCAGTCCAGCAGGCGGCCCAAAGGATGCTGAACCCAATCTTCGTCGGAGACATCGCTTCGCGATCTTCAGCCATGGCTAATCTGTCCTAGGACTAATCCAGGAACTCTCGGTTAATCACCGATGCAACCGTGAACAAGAGAATAAACACCATGATCACAATCCAGCTGATGAGAGCAATCGGTCGCTTGAAAATATTCCGCTCGGGATCCTTGTCGATGAACGGGAGCGCGACAAGCAACACCATGAAGGCAACCGGCAACGCCACAGCCCCCATAAATTGACCGAACTCACCCGCAAACAGTTTCAACCGGAGCAGCTGGAAGTAAAATAGAAAGTACCATTCAGGTTCAGGATGATAGTCCCCAGGGTCTGGCGCTGCCTCGTCCAATAGGACGACTGGTTCCCAAAGAGCCAAGGCGCAGATACTGACAAAGACGAACGCCATCCCAACCATATCTTTCCAAATCTGACGGGGAAAGAAGTAGTCGGTCTTCGCCTTGAGCTCTTCCACTGTACCGGTAAAGGGTCCAGCGGGAGCGGCCACGCGAAACAGAAAGAGATGGAGTCCGGCGAGGGCCATAAGTGCAGCCGGGAGAACCATCACATGCAGGACGAAGAATCGGCTCAATGTCATCTGCCCAGGAG
Source organism: Nitrospira sp. (assembly GCA_005116745.1). Classification (NCBI taxonomy): domain Bacteria; kingdom Pseudomonadati; phylum Nitrospirota; class Nitrospiria; order Nitrospirales; family Nitrospiraceae; genus Nitrospira; species Nitrospira sp. Next base: position 218,116 of record SWDS01000008.1, read on the forward strand.
TCGGGCCCCCTTTGAGAAATCGAGCAATAAAATCGCCGATAACGGGGGTCTTATCCAAAATTTCGACACCAACCGTCGTCGCCCAGAACGCCCGCTGGTCCCAAGGCAAGAGATAGCCTGTAAATCCGAAGGTGATCACCACACCGAAGAGGGCCAGCCCGACGATCCAGAGTAACTCTCGCGGCTTTTTATACGCGCCCCAGAGAAATACCTGCGACATGTGGGCAATCACACAGACCACCATCGCACTGGACCCCCAAAAATGGTAGCCCAGGAGGAACCAGCCATAATCAACGTCGTGAATAATATATTGCGTACTGGCCCAGGCGTGGTCTGCCGTCGGCACATAATAGAACATCAGCAACGTGCCCGTCAGTGCCTGCATCGCAAAGATGAACAACAGGATAGAGCCGAACACGTAGGCCCAACGAGACCCACCAGGAAGCGGCTCATTGAGCATCTTGGCCTGCATTTCCTTGAGACCAACACGTTCGTCTAGGAAAGCGACAAGCTTTTCGATCGTGCTGGGCTGATGATCGGAAATCGTTGCAGGGGATGAATGCTTACTATCCATATCGCCAGCTTTCAAATGATCCGAATTTGCAACTTCGTACCGGCCTTGAACTCCATGTCGATGACCTCAACCTCTCCCCCTGCAGAAACCCTCACAGGCAAGGCGTCAAGAGCGCGCGGGGCCGGGCCATCGAGCACTTTTCCCGAGGCATCATAAATACTGAGATGGCACGGACAGAGAAAGACTTGTCCAAGTACTTTATGCTGTCGCCACTTGAACGCACACCCTAAATGCGGGCACTTGCCGGAGAACGCGAGGTAGGGAACATCTTGCTTATTGGTCCAGATGGTCTTTCCTTTGGCATCACGGAATTCGGCGTCCTTGCCTTGATAGACTTTTCCTAGAAGCTCTGGAGTGGCCTGTAACACCCAGACATTTTTATCGACTTCAGCCTCTGGCATATAGGCTTCTTTGACCTTTTTCTTATACTTAAACTGCACACCAACATCTGCTTGCTTGATCTTGCTGACATTCCCCACTTTCAGCCATTCATTGTCGAAATCCGCATACATTGGCTTCATGAGAAAGCGGAGAATCGGATAGGCAATCGGAAGACCGATCAAAAACCCAATGACATTGGTAAAATTCATGAAAAACGTGCGGCGTTTAACGCTTTTCTCAAGATCCGGCAGAGGAACCAGCACCTCACCCGGGGTCACATGGATATGGTCTTCGAGATGTGAGATCTCCACTTCATGCGTGGTGACATAGTCATCTCGCTTAAAGGGAGGTAACGCCAAGATCTCCGTTGACGGCGCACACAACTGCACAAGATCGTCCGTCACAACCTGGACATGGCCCATGGCAACTTGTCGCTCACCGCTCCCATTCACCGATACCACGATGTGGCTGATCTCATGGGAAAGCGGATCAAGCACGACTTTTGTGACTTCACCGATATTGAGGTCGGTGCACTGAACCTTGGATTTCAGCTTCGGTTGCAGCATTAGTTTTTCTTGATCGGCTTGGGGGTATTCACCGAGGTATTCTTGAACGTCCCTAACCAGGCAGCAAGAGCCTGCATCTCTTTGGGGTCCATCAGATCTTTAAACTTGTTGGGCATGATGCCCTTCTGCCATTCCTTCTCGTACCCCTCGGCCATAAAACTCTTGGGGTTCGAAATTTTCTCTTGAATCTCATCGACAGTTAATAACGTGCCGATATTATCCAATTCTGGACCTCGCTTCTTTCCACCCTCACCCCGAAGCTTGTGACAGTTGTAACACTCTTGCAGTTGCCACTGCTCCTCGCCCACCTTCATAAAATCACCCGCGCTTGCACTCGCTACGGCAGGGGGTTTCTCCCCAGCTGGAGGCGTCGACGCAGCCTGAATTCCACCTAGACCCTTCAGACGATCCTCAAGCGATTTGACTTGCGCATCGAGAGCCTTCACCCGAGCAATCAGTTCATCCGCCTTCCCCTGTCCTGACTGCTTTCGCTCCTTCTCAAGAAGTTTGCCGATTTTTGCCTTTTCGTCTTCTGGATTAAACTGCGGTAACAACGAAGGCCCGGCTACGCCAGCGGTAATCAGGAGAACCCAAAACGCCACGACGGCAACAAGGGACTTCCCACCACTCATGGTTCCGATCGGCTGTGCGTCAAGCAGCACGAAGATGATCGCCCCGATCAGCGCGACGACAAAGAACAGCACTTGAAAGTCAGCCGGCACTGCCTGCGATCGCGCGATACCAACTAACACTCCACCGACCGCCAATCCAATACCTAGTTTTTTGAATATATTCCCCATGCGAATTCCCGTTGCCTCAGTAAGTGTCTTGCACTGTGATTACTTGGCTGCGACGGGGACTGGACTCCCCTCAGGCTCTCGGGCCCTCAAAACAGAAGGCCGAAGAGCGATCAGCACAGCGAGACTGACGATGGCAATAAAGAACACGGTGATCACTGTAATCCAGCCAGCCGAATAGGAGAGCGTCGGCGTAAATGACTCCGCCGACAAGTCCGACACCAAGCTATAGGCATGGAAATACTTCTTCAGCAACGACCGCACGGCTCCCATCAAGCCCATAATCCACGTTGAGGTAAACGCCAAGAAAATCAGAACGAACTGCGAGACAAAATCGATTTTCCCCCAGAGAATCGTGCCCTGTTTGATGGTTCGGTTATACAAGACAAAATTGACGACCGTCACGAATACCAGCGTCAAGATTGCAGACAGCTTTGCTGGCATCGACGACAAAAAATCCCACCCTTCAGGCAGTTTCAGCTCATCGGGCATATCGGATCCCGTCGCCACAAATCCGGCAGGAGTCAGCCACACGGCGTCGCTCGCGAGCATGACGATAAAACCGATCTTGATGACAGTCCGCGCAGAGACCGTCATGGGAATGAACCGACCGAACAGAAATGGCGACAGTGCCAGAGGGAGCAGGAACGCCAACGACATTGGATCGGGAATCCAATATTTATTCATCACCCACATGGTAGCGGGAAGGAGAACCACAAGAACGATCGGAGCCAGAATGGTGATCCGCACATTTTCGGCACCTTCGATTCGTTTGACACTGAGCCAACTGTAATAGTTGATTCCCAAGAACAGAAGCCCGATCATCACCCCTTGCATTTCAAAAAACATGGACAGCTGGTCGGCCATCATGTACGGGCAAAATGAAAAATCGTAATCGCACATTTCGTAGGCCAGCAAAAGCCCGGTGAACGGCTGCAACAGTGTGCCACCCACTGCAATCCAGATAGCAGCGAAACCCATCCAATCATAGTAGGCTCTCTCCTCCTGCGTCTTCGCCGCCATGTACATATAGGCAGCGATCAGCCCGGCAATGAACCCGCCGAACGCCACATTCCCATCGATTCGGTGAAGACTCAGAGGGAACCAACTTTGGTTCGCAATCTTATCCCACAAAGTAGCCGCGGCGATAAAATCCTGGGGCGAAACCCCCTCGGCTTTCGGCGGGGTATTCATGAACGATGTGGGGCCGTTGATCACGAACAAGATCAGCAAACACACGAGATTCAAGACCACGCCCAGTGCGATATGACGCCCCTTCTTTTCACCTTTCCACACATCCCACGTATAGAGATAGGCATACATGAGGATGGTTTCGGCGATAAACAACGCCGGATATAAAATCGCAAAAACCACATAAAATTGATTAATGAACGATGTGGTGAACTGCGGATAGGCCGCAAGGAGGACGAAAACAAAGAAGCCGCCGGTCACCGCCGTCATACTGAAGAGAATGACCGTGACCTTGGTGATCTCTTTCGCCAAACGGTCATACCGTGGGTCCTGCTTGCGATATCCCAACCATTCCGAAATGACGACAAAGATTGGCGCACCGAGGATGAACGCAGCAAACAAGATATGGAGCTGAGCGACGATCCATACAGCCGTTCGATTACCGGTGTACGGAAACTCCACCGAAGACGCCCCAACCTCCTGAGCGTAGACATTGGTGGCAGCTGCTACACACAGCGCGAACAACACCATGAGAGCCAGGAGACCGCTCGACAGTTTTTTCACGATGCCTCGCCCCCTACTTTAAGAACATACTCAAGAATATTAGCCTCACTCTGACTATACATAAATATACCCAACGAGAGCTTCACGTAACAATCTGAGCCTCAGTGACTATACCGACAAGGTCCCTAGTACTCTAGGGAACTATTGGGGGCCAGGCCTCACACAAATTGTCAACAGATATGAACTTACTAGCCAGCCGAGCATCGCAAATTTCCCAGCCGTTATCTAGGAAATTCCAGAACAAGACACGAAAAATGCGAAGCCTGATTCATAGACTTAGATGCGCTAGCAAGAAATAGACTTCCGGATGCCGACGGCGTGAATACATTCCATCATCAGCAACCCAAGCGATCCTGCCACTCACTTCGCACCAACCTCACCCCACTGCTTCTTCTCTTCATTCCAGGCTTTTCCAGACAGTGCAAAATTCCGTTCATAGAGCACGAGCTTCCATCGATCTTCCTCTGAGAGCTTGCTCTTCCAACCCTTCATCTTGGTATTGGCTACACCCTCGGAGATGCGCCAGAACCAAACGGAGTCTGAATAGAGTTTCATGCGTTCAGGATTTCGGAAATCCGTGGCACCTGCCTTTACAGGCTTTCCGTCCTTCCCATGACAGCTGGCACAGTTCACATCAGGGTTTGTCTCGCCGATGAAGAGTTTGTGGCCCTCTTCCAGCTTCTGAGCATCGCCCCACCAACCTGCCGGCATACGCTTATCAGCATATTCTGCAGGAGCTGGAGGTGGCGGTACAATCGGGCCTTCTCCGCCTTGCTCTCCACCACAACTCGATAATAGTCCGAGACCCATAACCAACAGAACGTGAATCAATCTTATCCTCATATTCATGACAAACTCTCACTCTGGCATTAGGAAAGATTCTCGCCAAGACGACGCGGTTGAAAAAATGGCAGACAAACAAAAAAACGCTTCCGCCGAGGCATCTCACCTCTAACAAAAGCGTTCTGGTTACAATTTCGTCGACAGCTCTGCACTAAGGCCCCGCCACACATAAACCGATTCGGCGAGACACTCTGTAGCCTCCAAGGCCGTGATCGGCGATTATGATTTTCGCTTTCCCTGCGATTTCACCTTACCCCGCGCTCGCTTCCGCTGAGAACGAGCCAGCTTCATCCCAATAACACCGCTAGCTACTGCAACCACCGCCCCGCCCCCCCACCAAATCCAGAGAGGAGGCCCACTCACCTCACAACCAGTTCCAAAATTAACGCGGATCTTCCGATCACTCTCTAAATCTTTTTGGTCGAACTCAACCTTAAGGTGTTGCTGCTCCCCTCTCGCCTCTACCAAAAGGGGATCACCGAAATTGTCATTGTGCAGATGAAACATCGCTTTATAGTAGCCATCTCCATCCGTCCGCACAACCTGACCGTATGAAATCTTAGTGTCCTTAACAAGAACGTCTGCACTCGACACCCCCTTCCCATCCGGCCCGCACACATACCCCTCGACCATGAAACGATGGTCCGCTTCATGCGTGGCTAGAGCCACCGGTGGAAACATGACGCTCATGACGAGACAGCAACTCAGGACGGACAATGCCGCTAGACTTTGACTAGCAAGCTTCGAACTTGACTGCTGACTCGTCGCTCGCTCTTTTGAAGAAATACTCACTCGCTGTATAACGAGCACACTAGGTTTCGGGCAGGCGTTTCTAACACAGCATTCCATCTTTGTCAACGAAATGGGTGGTGATTTCGCTGATACACAAAGGTCTTTTGAAATTTCTATTTTTCAGAATCAGTGGAAATGGCAGGAGCTTCAGAGATAGCCCTTCGTACGCGTGACCGCCTCGATTTTCTCGGCCTCCGTTCGACGCTCAGACTCTTTCTTGGACACCCAGGTCTCCCACGATTTTCCGTTTGCGGTGTCTTCCCCGGTGAAGGCGATCGTGGCAATATCTCCATACGGAATGCGTTGAGCATCCGGACGGTCAGCGGAAAATAGCTCAAGATAAGGATCAGCAGTTCCGGTATGTCGATTATAAATATATCCGGTGACTGAGTCGCCAGAACGGAGCGTTAACGTCACATCACCACGATAGTCGAACGCAAGTTCAACAGCTTCCGTTATTTCCACAGTAGAATTCGGCGTGAAAAGGCGCCCTTCGAGAGAATCGGTCATGCTCGCTATATGATTTTTTGTGTCAGTCATGGTGAGGTTCTCGTTCGTCACGTCTATTCTGTGAAGCGCTGTCCACTCTGACACACCAAGGATGACGCTCGCATCACTGAACAGTCGAAGCGGGCATCATGAGCACTGCTATCGCGATGTAGGCGATAATGTCAGTTTGGCAGTCCGAACAAATCCAGAGGCCGTACTAAACGTATCTTCAACTGCGGAGGCCTCATAGCCACAATGGACCATGCAATCGGCGCACTTTTCATTCCGACCAGTTCCGTACTTCTCCCACTCCGTCAACTCCATCAACTCCCGGAAGGTCGTGGTATAGCCCTCTTGGAGCAAATAGCAGGGCTTCTGCCATCCAAACACGTTATACGTTGGATTCCCCCAGGGCGTACATTCGTACTGACGTCGCCCCATAAGGAAATCTAAAAACAACGGCGATTGGTTGAACTGCCAACCTGGCTTGGGGTGAGCAAGGATCTTGGAGAAAAGCTCTTGCGTCCGCTCCCGCTTCAAGAAGTGTTGCTGATCTGGAGCTTTTTGATAACTATACCCTGGGGAGATGGTCATCCCCTCGACGCCAAGGGCCATCATTTCATCAAAAAATGTTCTGACCCGCTCTGGATTCGCATCATCGAACAAGGTGGTGTTGGTCGTCACGCGATGACCGCGCTTGAGTGCCGCTTTGATCGCCTTGACTGCCACCTCATACACCCCATCGCGACAGACAGCCAAATCGTGTTCATCCTTGAGTCCATCCATGTGGATACTGAAGGTCAAGTATTTCGAAGGCTGATATTCGTCCAACTTCCGCTCTAAGAGGATGGCGTTCGTGCAAAGATAAATATACTTCTTCCGATCTACCAAACCCTTTACGATTGTTGCGATTTCAGGATGAATGAGTGGTTCCCCCCCAGGAATACTCACCATGGGCGCTCCGCATTCCTCCGCCGCCGCCCAGCATTGTTCAGGGGTTAACCGCTTGTCGAGGACATGCTCAGGGTACTGAATCTTCCCACAGCCTGCGCAGGCTAGGTTACATCGAAAGAGCGGTTCAAGCATCAACACCAAGGGATATCGCTTCACTCCCTTCAACTTCTGGGAGAGCACATACGTCGCCACTGTATACATTTGGGAAATCGGAACAGCCATTCCGCTCTCCTTCACTCGCTCGCGTTATTGTTAATGTAACCCTGTATATATGAGCAGCTACGAGCCGTAGCCGCACTTTGGAAGCACATGAATGGTCGTGATTGTAACATCTCACCTAAGACGCGTCAATTTCTGTAGATAGCCCTGCCTAGGTCTTCCATGCACCACACAGTCGACGGGAACCATGCCATCACTTCACATGCAGGTCAGGTCTGAACGTAAGAGCTATCTTGGTGAATCATTCGAAACTGCATCCCATCACGAGGAGAAGTACCTTCGATGCAATATGGATCCTTGTGCCCACAAGTTGAAAAATGCCTCCATTTGCAGTTTCCCTTAATCGAGAATGTAAATGGTACGCCTAGGAAAACACTGGAGACGCTTTTTCACCAGCAATAATGACAATAAAGCGATAAAGAGTCAGTAGTTTAGGAGGAGGTTGGTATGGAGGCGCCGAGCGGGTTCGAACCGCTGCATCGCAGTTTTGCAGACTGCTCCCTTACCACTTGGGTACGGCGCCTCAGAGGTCGGCATTATAGTCGCTTCGTTTTCTAGAACACAACACGCGCGAACCTGATATTTCACCTACCGGCAACTTCTCCGAGAATCGAGACGAGCGTCTTGGACATTCCCGGGCGTCTGGGCTATGCCTCGCGGACCATACGAGACGAGCTTGATTGCACTTTTTCATGATGCAATCCTTGATCGCTCAAACCGCCCCTACTGCTGAGAAGCAATCCGTACAAGATCAACATCGCGATACCAAGATGATGGTAGCTCTTCAGTGCCTCCCATCTTACTGAACCCACGACTTCATAATTCAGCACCATGGTCAATACCACATACACGGCCAGCATGATGTATCCCAAACGACTCAACCCGCCGCTCACCTGAGCTGCTGCCGCGACAACGACACAGGCCGCTGGGATCAGCCATACCAGGTGCTGATCCCAGGTGATAGGAGAGAACAATAAGGCCAAAACCAAGGTCCCAGCGCAATCCCGTGCCCATGTAGGATCTCCTGGCCCTTGAAACGCACGGCAACTTGACCACGCAAATAATCCAAGCAGGCTGATCGCGGCAACCCCAACAATCCCGTTCGCAACCAGAGACGGCAGATCTAACACCGGTTGATAGCCTGGATCCACCTGCCGAAGCCGATGGGTTGGTGGGTATGTGACCAGGTAGCGCAGCATGGTATGGCGGAGCGAGAGGTTCGCCTTCTGAAGTTCATTTTCCTGCCGACCCTCTGCCTGCCGATCAAGCACGGATAACACAGTATTCCTGGTCCATTCAGTATGATGCTCCCACCAACTTGTGGGTCCCATATATAAGAGGGGTAACAGAACCCACAAAACCGTGGCAAGTACCGTGTACGAGGCGACTCGCCATTGCCGCTTCCAAAAAAACAGAAGCACGAAGAGTGCTGGAGTGAGCTTGAGCACGATGCCAAGTCCAATTAAAGCTGCTCCCAGCCGTTCTTTCCCAACCCATATTGCGTAACTGCCGCCGGCCAGAATACCCAGCAGGATGAGATGCGGACCTCCGTCGTCGAGATCGTTCAGGATAAATTGTAGCGTCAACAACCCTGCACCGATACCGACCAAGAGCCGACTCCACACATTCGCGTCTGACCTGCCACACAACATGCGGTGGAACAACATGGTGGTGATGACTAAGCATCCGACAGCGACGGCATAGCGCAAGGCTAAGCTCGGATTTCTGTCCAGAGCGAGCAAGGGGGCGAAATAGATGCCGGTAGTCGGTAAATACATGTAGCAGTAGTCATTGGCGTAGAGATAGTCCCCCGTGAGAAAGCGTCGTCCGATCTCGCGATGGATATCGATGTCACGGAAGTGAAATGAGCGCCCGAAGGAGATGATGTAGCCATGCACCATCGCCGCAATCGCGAGGCCGACCTTTACCAGCCTCAGAAAGAGAACGGATCTGACAAAGTCATTGACCCAGTGAATGATCGGCTTTGATTCCATAGTCCACCGGCACACATACATGACCCTTGGAGAACACGTCAATCGCTACTTTTCCAGAAGAAGCCTGGAGTTAGATTTCGTAGGTGAGAAGAGGCCTTAACAGCGGCTGTTACCTGCGAGGCAAGACCGGTATTTCTTTTCCAAGCGTTGAGAGATGATCCGACTGAGGAATAAGGGGTTCCCAACCGTTTTCCGTCGAAGACGCGGTAGGTGCACCGTTCCCTTCCGCCTCTTTTTCCTTAGCAAGCTGCTCCACTTCCTCAATGAGGGTATCCATTAATTCTTCCATGGGAACCTTGCGAACAAGCTTACCCTTCTTAAACAAAATACCTTTGCCCTCACCGCCGGCGATCCCGATGTCGGCTTCTTTACCCTCTCCAATGCCATTCACAACACAGCCGAGCACCGACACGTTCAACGGGGTCTTAATGTGGCCAAGTTTCTTTTCCAGCTCGTTCGCCATGCGCACGACGTCAATCTCCACGCGTCCGCACGTCGGACAGGCGATCACATTGATCCCACGATGCCGAAGCTCCAAAGACTTCAGAATTTCGAAACCAACCTTGACTTCTTCCACCGGATCAGCAGCGAGCGAGACCCGAAGTGTATCGCCGATGCCTTGGGACAACAGGTAACCAAGCCCGATCGATGATTTCACAGCGCCAGTCATGGCCGTGCCGGCTTCTGTAATGCCGATGTGCAGAGGATAATCGGACTGCATCGCAAAGAGCCAGTAGGCATCGATAGCGTGCTTGACGTCGGAGGCCTTGAGCGACACCTTCATATTGGTAAAGCCGACGTCTTCCAGCGCATGCACCGCGTTGAGCGCCGATTCGGAAAGCGCTTCAGGCGAAGGCCATCCGTATTTTTCCAACAACGACCGTTCGAGCGAGCCTCCGTTGACACCAACTCGAATCGGAATGCCATGATCATTGACCGCTTTGATGACTTCTTCAACCTTCCACCAGGCGCCGATGTTGCCGGGATTGATGCGGACGCAATCAACGACTGCGGCAGCTTTCAAGGCAAGGCGGTGATCGAAGTGAATGTCCGCGATCAAGGGCACCGTCATCGCTGCTTTGATCTGAGGCAGGACCGCGGCAGCTTCCTCGTCCGGCACAGCCACACGGATAATTTCACAGCCGGCGGCTTCAAGCCGGTGAATCTCTGCGACCGTTGCAGTCACATCGCGCGTGTCTGTCGAACACATGGATTGCACAGACACAGGAGCATCGCCTCCGACCTTCACCGTGCCGACCGAAATCTGTCGAGTTTTTCGCCTGGCGATATGCATCTGTCGTGACCCTCTTACCGCTTACTCTTTACCCCTCACCGTCTTGATCAGCTCCCCTGTTCATCTCCATGAGGATGGCCGACCAGCGCCGAACCTGTGAGTGATGATTTCACAGAGGGTGCTTTGCCGATCACTTCCTTCACACTTTGATAGATCCCTTCAGCTGTCAAACCATACCGTTCTCGCAATAAATCTTGTGGCCCCTGTTCAATATACCAATCGGGCAGGCCTAGAACCTTTGTCTTCACATCGCTAATCCCGGCCTCCGACAACGTTTCGAGCACCGCAGAACCGAATCCGCCCATCCTGCACCCCTCTTCGACGGTGACGACGTAGCGAACACGCTTTGCGACATCCGTGATGAGTTCGTGATCCAGCGGCTTGGCAAATCGAGCGTTCACCACGGCAGTAGACACGCCTTCCTTGCTGAGACGCTCGGCGGCTTGATGCGCCTGCCAGACCGACACACCGATTGCGATAATGGCTACGTCCGTCCCGTCCTTGATCAACTCCCCTTTGCCAATAGGCAACGCCTGGGCCGCCGCATCCATCGTGACCCCGAGACTGACGCCGCGCGGATAGCGCACAGAAATTGGGCCCTCATGCTGCACGCACGTCTTCATCATATGCTGCAATTCATTTTCATCTTTTGGCGCCATGACGACCATGTTGGGAACGTGGCGCATATAGGCGTAGTCGAAGGCGCCATGATGCGTCGTCCCGTCTTCGGCGACGAGCCCGCCGCGATCGATGCAAAACACGACGGGAAGGTTCTGCGTCGCCACATCGTGCACCACCTGATCGTAGGCCCGCTGGAGAAAGGTCGCATACATGACAACAACCGGCTTTAAGCCCTGCGTCGCAAGCCCCGCAGCAAACGTCACCGCATGCTGCTCGGCGATGCCGACGTCATAGAGACGATCTGGAAATTCCTTTTCAAATGCCGTCAGCCCCGTCCCTTCACACATCGCCGCCGTGATGGCCACAACGCGCTTGTCCTCACGGGCCAACTTGACCAAGGCGTCCATCGCAATCGCCGTGTATGAAGGACGTGCGGCTTTCTTAGCCGGTGCGCCAGTCGACCGAACGAACGGTGGACAGGCATGGAACCAGACCGGATTCTTCACGGCCGGTTCGTAGCCAAGCCCCTTCTTCGTAATGACATGAAGGAGGACCGGTCCCTTCATCTTCAGCACATTCTCGATCGTCGGAAGGAGATGCTCAAAGTTGTGGCCGTCGATGGGACCACTGTATTGGAACCCAAGTTCTTCAAAGAGCAATCCGGGAAGAATCACGCCTTTCGCGAGCTCTTCGGCTCGGCGGGCGAGCTTCTGCATGTCGGAGCCGATGTGAGGAATCTTCCCCAATAGCTGACCAGTCTCTTCACGCATCTTCCCATAGAACTCGCCGGTAATGGTTCGACTCAGATAGGCAGAAATGGCTCCGACATTTTTCGAGATCGACATTTGATTGTCGTTCAAAATCACGAGAAAATCTTTTCCGAGCCCTCCGGCATGATGCAGCCCTTCAAGCGTCATCCCCGCCGTCATAGCGCCGTCACCGACGACACAGACAACCTTGTTCCTTTGTTTTAACTGCTCTCTAGCTTCGACCATGCCAAAGGCAGCAGACACACCGGTCCCCGCATGCCCAGCGTTGAAGGTATCGTACTCACTCTCTTCCCGCTTACAAAATCCACTTAATCCACCGTACTGGCGAAGCGTATGAAACTGTTCACGTCGACCAGTGAGGAGTTTGTGGGTGTATGACTGATTGCTGGTGTCCCAAACAATCTTGTCGGTCGGTGTATCGAGTAGGTATTGCAACGCAACTGTGAGTTCGACGACGCCTAAATTTGAGGCCAGGTGTCCGCCCACATTGGAGACCGCCCCGATAATCTGTTCACGAATCTCCTGGCATAACGCTGGAAACTTGTCCGGAGACAACCGCTTCAGATCAGCAGGACTATGGATCGTCTTCAGTAGGGACATAGATGGTCTCCTTCGTTCGCTGCCCCATCGGCAGCAGTCCTACGCACAGGACCAATAGACACCTGTGTGTCCATGTGCTAAATTTGAGCGGATTTTCACACATGAACCTTATGAAGTCAAGCACTTATGAAATGTGCCTTGGCGAGCGTCCTCTCTTCTAGACCTTGATATACATGAACTGGACTGTCCTATGTTGGTACGGACACCGGATGGTGCCGGTTAGTACGGAAAGTCGAGCCCAGCAAAAATAGCTCCCCCTTCTTTACTGAACCCATAATCGATCCGCCCCACAACATTGGGCCGGATGATTCCTCGAAATCCGATTCCTGGGGTAATGCGGTAGTCTTTGAAACTCACATTCTTAAATGAGTTAAAGACTTGTCCGGTATCGATGAACGGTGCGATCTCAAAATCCGCCATGACCCCGGCCAGACGCGTTCGTACGATATGAATCCGCTCTTCAATACTGAACGCAATCAGCTGCTTATCAATGTACCGATCAAAACCAAAACCGCGCAGATTATTCTGTCCGCCCAACGAGCTCTGCTCATAAAATGGAACATCCGTGCCAAGCGTGGCTTGCAGATCGCCGCGAATCACCAAAATCGCTCGTTTTGATTCACTCGCAAACATCTTTTTGATCTCGAGACCATACCGAGAATACAGAGGGTCGGCTCCATTTTTAAAGTTATAGTTCAGTTCGGCGTACGCCGTAATCGCCATCCCATCTGTGGGAGTCACTAAATTGTTCCGCGTGTCATAATGAAAACTGATCCGCTGGCCGAGAATCGTTGCCCCTCCCACACCTGGGGCATCGGGAAACAGATCTCCGGAAAAGGGAAGTTCCGTGGCGCCCTGTTGAATCGATTGCATGTGCCGCAACCGCTGACTGACCGCGATTTGCGTGACCTCGTTCGCATAGACACCGAATTTCCAGTTCAACCTCGTCTCAGAGGCCGTGTAGTTGGTCTCTTGCCCCTCTACCGTGGTTGGACCAAGCCCGAAAAAACGCACGGTGGCATTCTTGAAATGCATGGCACTGAACCCAATGCTATACCGACCATTACTGAAACCAGGGTCGACATAGCTCAGCAAGAATTTCCGCTCGATTATTTCCGTCCAGGACGCAATACCTCGAAGCTCCTTTCCACCCGGCTCATAACGGAACAGATTGACGGTTCCACGGGTGCCCACGATCGAATTGTAGACCACCATCGGCGCAACTAAATACTTGAGATCCCCGTCCGGTCCCGTGATCAGGGCCGGCACAATCATTCCGATGTCATTGCCGTCGTTTTTACTGGAACTGACGGCGGGGATCGGAAAATACTTTACTTCCGCCCCAGCGCGGTCGGAGAAAATAGGGAAGAGGCTCCACAACAGCAGAAAAACAATCCAAAAGACAAGGCTACGCATACACGTACTCATGATTCCGCAAACGACGTTATGGCGCCTTGAGCTTGTCGGATTTTTTGCGGAGCTGATCGACGAGATCTGAATAAGAAGAGGCACGAAGAATCTTCGTAAACTGCCCGCGATAGTTGTTCACCAGACTGACTCCGTCCACGACGACGTCATAGACCCGCCAATCATCTGCCTTATTGACCAAGCGATAGTCAAGCGGGATCTCCGTCTTTCCCGAAAGCACTTTGGTCCTGACTTCCGCGTACTCTTTCTCCGTTCGTTCATTGAGATACTGCACGCCTTCGCCAGAATAGGTTTCGACCTTGTCCGCGTACGAATTAGTCAGCAGCGTCTGAAAGAGATCGACAAATTCCTGTTTTTGCTGATCAGTCAGCTGGTTCCAGGGAGCTCCAAGCGCCCGTCTGGACATTTCCGTATAGTCAAATCGAGCCGACACCACCTTCTCAAGTAGGTGTCGCCGTTCCTCTGACTTCGCCGGCTGCTTAAGTTCCTTTTCCTTTACAATACGAAGCACTTCATCGATCGTCGATTTCATGGAATCGGTAGGAGGCCCAGCATACCCTGGTACCGCCACCACTCCGATGCAGATGACCATCATAAGCACCGTGAACCACGAGCTGCGGCCTCTCCACTTAGTCCACGTATTTCCGATCGCTATCATCGCGCCCCTCTCTCCGCCACCAATTATATATTTATGTTCGTCTTTCCCGCCACACCCAACAGACAGAGTCTGGTTAGTTGACCTTACCATGAACGTATTGACTCACCAACTCCTCCAAGTCGAGGCCTGATTCCGTATCACGAATGGCATCTCCCGGTTTCAGAGGGTCTCCCCCTCCTCCCGGCGAGAGCGCAAGGTATTTTTCACCGATGATCCCTCTAGTTTTAATCGAGGCAATAGTATCGGAATAGAGCTTCGTCCCATTTTGAACCGCCAGCCTCACCATCGCCCGGTCCTCTTTCAGTCTGATTGCCTTGACTCGGCCAACCTCAACGCCGGCAACCTCCACAGCCGCCCCGGACTTCAGCCCTGTGGCTGAATTGAACAGCGCATCCACTTCGTAGACATCTCCCCCGATGAGTTCCAACTTGCCAAGTTTTATCGAGAGATAGCCCAGACAGACAATCCCAACCAGCACAAACACACCGACAATCAGCTCCAATCTGCTTTTCTCCATTATGGCACTCCTCTAGCCCGCAGACACCACCTTGGTGAGCGGCATCGTCCCGCCAACTGAAATGAATTCTCTGATTTCAGGATCAGACGTCCGTTGAAATTCTGCCGGCTCTGCCATCACGGCTATTTTCCCATGTTTCAACATCGCAATATAATCTGAAATCCCAAATATCTCTGGAATCTCATGGCTCACCATCACGGCGGTAAACCCAAACTTCCGCTGCATGCTTGTAATCAGATCATGGATTGACTTGGCCATGAGCGGATCGAGCCCCGTCGTCGGTTCGTCGAAGAGGATAATCTCCGGTTGCATCACCAACGCACGGGCTAGACCTGCACGTTTCCGCATCCCTCCGCTCAATTCCGCTGGAAACTTGTGTCCCATTCCAGCCAAACCTACCTGTTCCAGCTTTTCATCGACACGGCTGGCCACATCCGGCCCTTTCATTCGAAGTCGTTCTCGGAGTGGAAAGGCCACGTTTTCGAAAACCGTCAGTGAATCGAACAGCGCCGCGCCCTGAAACAACATCGCGAACCGTTTGCGCACTTCATTGAGTGCATGGCCGCGGAGCCGAGAAATCTCGACTCCATCGACCCACACTTCTCCAGAGTCAGGCTGGAGCAAGCCGATCATGTGCTTGAGCAACACGCTCTTGCCTTCCCCACTGCGTCCAATGATCGTCGTGAGTTTCCCTTCTGGTACGTCAAGGTCGATACCTCGCAGCACCGGTTGTCCTCCCAACATCTTTGTCACACCGACGAGCTTCAGCATGGTTACATAAACAATGATGTCAGGAAATAGTCCCAGATGAGAATCAAGACCGACGACAACACGACCGCCTCTGTCGTGGCGGTGCCGAGCCCCTCGGCACTCATCTTGGTGTAAAAGCCTTTATAGCAACAGACCCAGCTCACGATCAGACCAAAACTAACAGACTTGAGAATGCCGCCATAGACGTCTTTCCATTCCACTGCGGACTCGATGGAGTTCCAATACGAACCCGCATTCACACCAAGCAGTTCCACCCCGACCAGATGGCCTCCATAGATTCCCACCACGTCGAAGATGGCGACCAACAGAGGCACACCGATCAACCCGGCGACAAGTTTCGGCGTAATTAGGTATTGGAGCGGATTGATGGCCATGGTGTCGAGCGCATCGATCTGCTCCGTGATCCGCATAATACCGATCTCCGCCGTGATCGCGGAACCAGCGCGCGCCGTCACCATGAGCGCAGCCAAGACCGGCCCAAGCTCGCGAATCATACTGATCGCGACTGCGGAACCCAACAGTCCTTCAGACCCAAACTTTCGTAACGTATAGTAGCCTTGCAGCGCCAGAACCATCCCTGTAAAGGCAGCCGTCAGCACGACAACAAACGTCGACTTGTAGCCGATGAAGTGGAGTTGCTTGATGATTTGCATGCCCCGTAGCGGTGGACGTGCCAACCAGGCGAAGGATGCCACCATGAAGATCAACATCCGGCCCATTTCCGCCACATAGGTAAGAGCCCATCGGCCCATGAGTGCGAGTAGCGTCATGGTCAAGTCGGCGAGAGTGCCTTCTTTGGTCGCTCGGTCACCATCGCCGCCACATAGCTCCTGAAAAAGGCCGTTAAGGCTTCTGCTGCGACCAGACTCTGTCGACGGAGCCGGCCAAGACCCAAGAGGCATGAAGGGGCGGCCAAGATCGTCTCGATCCCTTTCAGCCACCCAGTGGGCCTGAGAAACAGATTGAAGTCAAGTGGAAGATCTTCGTCCAGACGATCCGAAACGGATCGGATGATCACAAAGGGAACCTGCGCCCGTTGTGCTTGGACAGCCAAAGCGAAGCTCTCCATGTCGAGGCCGATGGCCTGAGTGCTCAACGCAAACCGTTGCTTTTCTCGGGCACTGCCAATGATGTGATCGGTCGAGACAAACCGCCCAATGTGTTCGGACGGCACCAGGGGCTCGACAGACGTCACGGCGAGGTCCCGTTCATCACCCGGCACATCGAGAACCGCTGACGGCTCGTCGCCATGATTTCTGCAATACACCACTTCACGGCCTACCAAGAGTGCCCCGATATCCGCTGCGATGAGCGCACAGGCAAACCCCGTCGATACCACAAGGCTGAACGATTGGTTGTCAAGCACTTGGGCAGCGCTTCGACCCGCTTTTTCAAGACCGACGCCGGTTTGAACTAGCCAATACTCACTGTCGCCTACAGTGCACACGAAAACAGTACGACCGCCGACTCGACGCTCAACGCCAGGAGGGAACGCCGACTGAACGGCGCTCATTTCCCAAGGGGTGGCGGAAAAAATGACGATTCGTTTTGATGGCACAGCACCAGATGCACGTGGAGAAAAGGAATCGGCGTGGGTCAATGCTTGGACCGATACAAGTCAGTTCCTTGAATGTGATGACGCAGTTCGTCGGCCCGTATCTTCCCACGGGAACGGAGATTACGGTACATCGCCAGAGCCCACAGGGGGAAGTACTGACAATACCAATGATACCGAAGATAAAACACGCGTGGAAACCCCGTGCCGGTATGACTAATTTCCTCCCACGATCCATCCTTCATCTGCCAGCGAAGGAGAAATTGCACCCCACGCGCAACACTGAAAGAATCAACCGCATCAGCCGACATTAGAGCCATCAACGCCCATGCTGTTTGCGAGGCTGTGCTCTCCCCTTTTCCGTGAACCTCACTATCATCCCTATAGGAGAGACAGGACTCACCCCACCCACCGTCAGGATTCTGTTTTGATTCCAACCAGGTAACCGCTCGACGAATATACGGTGCCGAGAGATCTTCCCCGATAGCCCTGAGTCCTGCCAAGACAGACCACGTCCCGTAGATGTAATTGACGCCCCAGCGACCGTACCAACTACCATCTTCCTCCTGCTCTTTCTTGAGGAACGCTAGTGCAGGTCCGGCAGCTGGATGCGTCATGTCGTATCCCAATGCGCCGAGCATTTCCAGACAACGCCCGGCTAGATCGGAGGTACTCGGGTCCAAGAGCGCTTTATGATCGGCGAAGGGGATATAGTTGAAGACGACTCGGTTGTTGTCTTTATCATAGGCACCCCAGCCGCCGTCGGATCCCTGCATCGCCAAGACCCAGCGCATCCCGCGGCCAATAGACTCGTTCAGCTCGTCCTCATGACCGGGAATCTTCAATTTAGAGAGCGCCATGATGACCACAGCGGAATCGTCAACATCCGGATACGATTCATTCTCAAACTGAAAGTACCATCCACCTGGCTCCGCGTTCGGTGAGGAGATGATCCAGTCACCGACAGCCTTGGTTTGCCGGGACATAAGATACCGGCCTGCTTTTTGGAGCGCAGGATGATCCTGCGGCACTCCCGCTTCAACCAGCGCATTCATAAGCAACGCCGTATCCCAAACGGGAGAAAAACAGGGCTGGAGATGGAGCGTGGGAACGGACTCACCATCGACCATCGTGGAATCGTAGACTTCCAACGCCTCGATCTCGCGAAGCGCCTTGACGACCAGGGGATCATTGGCATCGTACCCTAAGCATTGGAGTGCCATGATGGAGTTAGCCATCGCCGGATAGATGGCACCGAGTCCGCCGTCCCCTTTAAGGTGATCCACCATCCAGCAAGCAGCTTTGTGCAGGGCTTTTTCCCGTAACGCCCGCATGGGCATCCGATCATACAGCTTCAGCATCACATCTAATGCCACGAAAAAGTTATGCGGGGTGAACCAGGCCTGATCCTTGTTGAACGGAGGGTATTTCCAATAGCGAACCTCCAGGCGCGGGATGGGGTACAACTCATCGATACCTTGTTCACATGGGATCCGGCAGACCGGGCGATGCGCAAATACAATGAGTAAGGGAATCAGCACGGCCCGGGACCAATAGGAGATCGCATAGATACTGAAGTAGAACTTTTTCGGCAACAACATCAGTTCGACGGGCATATGGGGAACACCTTCCCAATCATACTGATCGAACAGAGCCAGCGTAATTTTGGTAAACACGTTGGCTTGCAGAACACCACCCATGGCCAGAATCCGTTCTTTTGCCCGCACCATGAACGGTTCGTCCGCCGACACCCCGCATAACTTAAGTGCAAAATATGCTTTGACCGATGCACTGATCTCCGCGGGGCCACCATAATAAATCGGCCATCCACCGTCCTGCAGTTGTGTCGCCTGGAGATACCGGACAGCCTTCACCTCTCGGTCAGGATCGACCCGATCGAGAAACCGACGCAGCATGACGTATTCAGAGGTCAGCGTGGTGTCCGCTTCCAGCTCGGCAACCCAATACCCTTCGGCATGTTGACGGTTGAAGAACCATGATTGACTCCGCCTGATTGCATCATCCACCGCATCAGGTTGGCTCACGGCATGACCGATGGGTCGGCGAGCAGCCGAAGAATCTAATGAGGCCAGGATAACCGGTTTATCAGAAACCAAACGAAGCGACGCGCCAGGAGTCAACTCCGTAGCAGGATCGAGTCGCCCTTGAACAGTCGAGAGCAGGCTGTCAGAGAGGCGGTTGAACAACGCCTTGATGATATTCATGAATCTTTATGACTTGACCGACAGGACTGAGGAGGGTGAAAGACCGGCATCTTGCAATGGTCTCCCTTCGTAAACCTTTCCAATACTCCCTGTGGATGCTCCGAAGGCTTATAACAGACGATTTGAAACGAGTCAAGCGAGTGGTGGGAGAAGTGCCTGAAGTATCTATATATTTTATCGATGTAGGTGATTGAGAACACCGCTTCTACTGTATCCATAACTGAACGTCACGGCGTTACTAAAGCCCATTGATGACATATGAGAGGAACGTCACCACTCTACCGCCAAAGCTACAGATGGTAAGTGGACAGCCCACCCTGCACGAAGCTGTCGTTGATCGATACCACGATCAGTGCTGATAGGCCCAGCAGTAACGATGCGGAAATTCAGGCTGTTCGAGGCAGTCCCCAACCGTCGCAGTCACTGGGCCAGTCGTGACTCTCGTTGAGATTTGCATTGTTATCGTCGTCGTGGCGAGAGTTAACGCCAAGACACGTTGAACCCTAGCTGGTGGTTCCGACATTGCCAGTGTTCACCTTACTCAGTGGTCAGTAACTTAGACAACACAAACAGCCCTGTAACCCGCATGGATGCTGGATGTACTGTTGTTCAAATTGCTGACTTCTGAGTAATCTTCTGGCTGAACCGGCTCATGGGTTTTTAGGGTAACAGATTCTGGTTCGACTGGTGACTTATGCTGCTATTCGCAACATGCCCTCACCAAAGACACGGTGGGTCTGGGCCTGAAAAAGATGTGCGCAGAAAAGTAAGTGCGACAAGACGGGAAAAGGGTTACCGCGTCAAGAGGACAACGAGAGTAACGAAACTCCACAACGTGACTGACAGGCGTAGTCCATTGACAATGCCTCTGGCAGACGCCAAAGGATCATGCTCCAACTCTTCCTTCCGCTCGCCCCACGCCACCTGAAATGGCCCCTCCGCCGCTTTGCAGTTGGGCCTGAGCAGTGCTTCCAAGGTCACATGGGCAAGAGCAACCGACTGTGGGTGGAGCCCTCTATCCTGGATTTTTGAAAGCGCCATGATCCCTCCTCGTTGATGCAGGCTGTGAAGCAGCTTTCACACTCTTGCTAAAGCAACAACGATACCGTGAGTCATTCGCCATTTCATAGCAAAACCACTTTTCTTGACTACACATCCACTATTGGCACATAAGAGCGGACACCCCCATAAGTATTTGACAAATTAAGATTTAATTCAATAAATGCATCCACTTCTCAGTGCGTGATGGGAGCTCGCCTCACAACTCTGCAGCCCTTTCGGATGACCAGAGCATTTCCCGGCATATGACCTGGACATTCCTGAACACTAAAATGTCAAACTACCTACGGGAATTGGCACTGCAGAGACAAAAGAGGCTATGGCGGTAAGCAGAAAACCGTGTCCGTCACCTGGAGACAGGTCACGGCTGACGGTAAGACCGTCCCGAAACGAGTCTAACCAGGACAGTGAAGAAAGGTGCGAGAACTCTTAATCCTTACGTTGAGCAGAAGCTTGTGGCGCCAGACGGCCGCCCCTACACTGGTTGCAAATCGCCGAGTCTGACGGACACCAATTTGGACACCCCTGGCTCCTCCATGGTGACGCCGAAGAGAGAATCAGCGATGCTCATCGTCCGCTTATTGTGCGTAATGACGAGGAACTGCGCAGTCTGCGCCAACTCCTTCAAGACCCCTGTAAACCGTCCGATATTTTCCTCGTCTAGTGGGGCGTCGATTTCGTCCAACAGGCAGAACGGTGTCGGCCTGATCAGAAAACTCGCAAACAACAGTGCCATCGCCGTAAGCGTCTTTTCTCCGCCTGACAGCATGGTGATGCTCTTCAGCCGTTTCCCAGGCGGTTGCGCCACAATTTCAATACCTGGCTCTTGATTACCGGAAGGTTCTCCATTTTCAGCAGGAGGTTCATCGACCAACTGCAGCTCGGCCCTTCCTCCAGGGAAGAACTGACCGAAGACCTCGGTGAACTTCTGCTGCAACTCTTGGTACGTAGCTGAGAACATCTCTTTCGTCGTCTGGTGAATCCGCTGAATGATTTCCTTCAGTGAAGCGATCGAATTTGACAGATCCTGCTCTTGGGCAGACAAGAATGTATGGCGCTCTTCCAGCTCTTGGTGTTCGCTGATCGCAGCTAAGTTGATGGGTCCCATTCGATCCATCCGGTCACGGAGCTTCTGCAACTGCTCTTTCAACTCGGCATCAGAGCGCGGCGCGGGCTCCTCTACGGCCATGGCCTCAGCCTCGTTCATAGAGTCGCTCGACTGCGTAGGATCAACGATCAATGTGAGGGGGTCAAGCTGATAGGTCCCCGACAATGTTCCTTCGACAGTTCCCAATTGGGTGCGGATTTCCGCTCGACGAACCTCAACGCTCATTCGAGCATCTCGCAGGACTGAAATCCCTCGTCGCAACTCTTCCAGACCGGACTCACGCGTTTGACTCGCCGCCATTTGTTGCGCCTGTCGCTCTTGAGCTGCGACCAATTCTCCCTTCACCCGCCCAGCGGTGACACTGAATTCTTGGCAGAGGCCCTCCTGACGAGTTTGTTCTGTCTGGCTCTGCTCAATGAGCCCCTTCAGACTGTTCAGGTGCTCACCCAATGCACGATGCCGATCTTCCGTCTCTTGGATCTGTTGTGTCACACGAGTGCGGTTCAGTTGCTCATGTTGCCGTTTGGCTCGCAAGCCCTCCGCAGTGAGCTTCGCCTCAGTCACATGCTCCTGGTGCGTTCTCATATTTTGATCGAGCAGCCCCAGTCGCTCGCGCACCTTCCCCAACATCATTTCCTGTCCATTCTTCTCAGCCAACCATTGACCCAATTGAGTCTGGACCGAGTGCGATTCTTGTTCCAACCGCTGACCTTCGCTGACACCGTCCTGAATTTCCTTCTCCATTCCAGTAAGTCGATGGTCAAGGTCATTCAGCACATGCTGAAGCTTCTCTTCATCCTTGCGCAGCGACAGATTCTGCATCTCGGCATCACGAAGCGCATCTCCAAGTTGGCGGCCCTGCTGGGTGAGCATCTGGATCTGGGCAGACACCATCTCTCGCTGTTGCTTGCTCTGATTAAGCTCCTCCAGAAGCACATGGCGTTTGGTTTCAAGGTCGATCACCTCTCGCCGGCGTTCCAGCAAACCCGGCGTTCCTTGAACCTGACCGCCCGTCACGATACCCGACGCATCCACCACTTCCCCATCCAGAGTTACTAAGATTGGACCGTTTGGAGCACTCCACACATGTTGCTCCCACAAGTGCATCGCCTGGTCCAATGATCGAACAATGACGATACGATCGAACAACGAATCACGAGCCGCCGTTCGGGTGGCATCGGTTTGGATCAGATCCACGGCGAGCCCGACCACGCCTGGCTGCGTTGCAATCGACGTCCACCAAGCATGAGTCCGTCCGCCTTCCCATCGGGGGCACTGCGGAATAAAGCTGCCTCGCCCAAGCGATTCCTGTTGAAGAAATCGAATCAACCTCTGCCCGACAGACGGTTCATCGACAAACCATCCTCTGACGCGCTCCCCCAACACCGCCTCAACCGCCCGTTCCATCCCCGACGGAACTACCAACCATTCGGCCACCGCATCCCGTACCCCATCACAAGACTTCAGGGCGGGGCCTTGCTGGATCCCCTGTCGACCGTAACCCATCTCTTCACGAACCACACCCTGCAATGCTTCAAGCCGCGAGTCCACTCCAGCCAGCTCTTCCGAGCGTCGTAAAATCACCGGATCCAACGACTGGAGGGCGCCCGTCGCTTGAGCCGCCTCCTCTTGCACGGTGCGTTGTTCTGTTCGTAGTTGCGAGACAAGGCGATCGGCCTCTCCATATTCCTTGCGCAAGATCTCGTAACGTTCGATCGCCGATTCACGTTGGTTGCGCAGCTCGTCTCGCTCCGACGACAAGCGAGTGCCGCGGCCCGCGAGATCTTCCATTCGCTTGGCCAATTGCGAGATACCTTGTTCAGTATTCGCAACAAGCACAACCAATTGCAGCACATCTTTTCGCCCTCGCTCCTCCTCCGCAACAGCCGCAGCCCGTTGATTGAGCAAGCGCGTCAGCTCTTCATCGAGTTCCCCGAGAATCCGATCCCGAATTGCCATCTCCTCTTCGGCCGACGTCAATGACGACTCGATGACGTGAAGCCCGGCGGCCAGCTGCTCTTGTGATCGAACTAGCTCCTCCAGCTCAGCTGATTCCTGTACCTGTTGTTGGCCGAATAACAACCCGCGGTTTCGTTCGACCTCCGCCGCCGTCAGCGCGTGGGCCTGCCGTTGTTCGACACCCGCCAGTTCCTCTCGAATCTTCCCGATAGAATCAGCAGTCGCAATCGCATCAAGACGCACTTGTTCGAGTTCTGTTGTCAGCCGAGCCAGGTCGACCGCTTTCTCAGAATCTTGTTGATCCAGGTTCAGGACATCAGTGTCCGCCTCCTGCAATGCCTGTCGTAAGACCCTGAATTCCCTCGTCAACAATATCACTTCGATTCCGCGCGCCTCACCCTGCAGTGTCTGAAAGGTCCGCGCCTGGCGAGCTTGGCGTTCCAAGGAATTGAGTTGCTTTTTGACCTCTGCCACAATATCTCGGACACGTAGAAGATTCTGCTGCGTCGCTTCCAACTTCCGTAGCGCCTCGGCTTTCTGTTTCTTATACCGGACAATGCCGGCGGTCTCCTCGATGAGCTCGCGCCTGTCTTGCGGCGACGCATTCAAAATCTGATCGATCTGACCTTGGGCAATGACCGTGTGTCCTTTGCTCCCCGCCCGCGTATCAAGCAGCAAACTACGGATATCCTTCAACCTGCAGTGAATCTTGTTGATGAGATACTCGCTCTCGCCGTTGCGGTACAAACGGCGGGTAATCATCATCTCTTGCGCCTCAGTCAGCTCGTTCGGAAGTCCCGAACCACCGTCCAGCTTCATCATTGCCGGATCAAGTCCACCGATTACCAACGACACTTCCGCCATCCCCAAAGGCTTTCGCAGTTCGGTACCGTTAAAAATGACGTCTTCCATCTTTTCACTTCTGAGCGTTTTGGTGCTTTGCTCGCCCAACACCCATAGGATGGCGTCTACGACGTTGCTCTTTCCACTTCCATTCGGCCCGACGACCGCCGTAACCCCCTCAGGGAATTCAATCTTGGCTTCCGCGAACGACTTGAAGCCCATCATGTTCATAGATTTCAGATGCATCGGCTCACCCTCGATTACGCGCAGATTAAGACGCGTGCTTGGGAAACAAAAAGTTTCCGGTCCTTGTACCATAAGGGTCCTTGGAAATCAAAAACAAAACACATTGAGTAGTGGAATGTATGACATGGCCCTACAATATATAGGGCCATGTGGGGATATAAAAGGAATGGCACCGCCAGCTATCCGGCGATGCTGGCTACCGGCTTTTTCGAGGATTCTATCTGAACCAGTTCCTTCGGCAAGAGAAACTCGACGTCTTCCTCGATCACCGTGAGTTCTTCAACCTCCGACGGTTCCGACGCTCTCAGGAATGCAACGACTTCTGTGACCAGGATTTCCGGAGCTGACGCACCGGCTGCAATCCCGACTGCCTTGGCCCCTTGCAGCCACGCAGGATCAATGTCGGCGGCTGAATCAATCAGGTACGACGGAATGCCGCATTGTTCCCCCAGTTCACGCAGACGATTGGAATTGGAGCTGTTCGGTGACCCGATGACCAGAATGACATCCACCAGACGAGACAATTCCTTGACGGCATTCTGCCGGTTTTGCGTTGCGTAACAGATGTCTTCCTGATGTGGCCCCTTGATGTTTGAAAACCGCTTGTGCAGTGCGCCGACAATGTCCCGACATTCATCCACACTCAGCGTCGTCTGTGTGACATACGACAGATTGACGGTGTTATCCACCTGCAGCTTTTCCACATCTTCCACCGAAGACACTAAATGAAACTTGTCGGGAACCTGGCCTAGCGTCCCGATCACTTCCGGGTGACCGGCGTGACCAATCAGAATTAATTCATACCCCTGGGTATAATCGCGGTTGACTTCGTTATGAACCTTGATCACGAGCGGACAGGTTGCATCAATCGCGTGCAGACGACGCTGATTCGCTTCTTCCCACACCGACTTCGCCACACCATGCGCACTGAAAATAACGACCGATCCCTCAGGCACTTCGTTCAACTCTTCCACAAAGACCGCGCCCTTTTGCCGGAGTGAGTTCACCACATGGCGGCTATGGACGATCTCGTGACGAACATAAATTGGAGCGCCGTACTTCTTCAGCGACAGATCCACGATATCGATCGCCCGATCGACACCGGCGCAAAACCCGCGGGGATTGGCAAGATAGATCATCATGGTTGGCGTAGCTCCTTAGGCTCAGATCCAGCATCTAGTCATGATACCCGAATCGGTAAGCCACGATACGTCAGATCCACCGGCCTCGTCAACAGAATTGCCGTCGTCATTACCCTAGCCTTTACAAACTGCTTTGCCAACTCCAGGCCTCGCATGAGCCTCAACCAACTCTTTCAGTACCCCCTAAGCTCGATCTGTCGCTGCACCAGTGATCCTGCAACATACTTACTCAGAAGTCAGTAATTTGAACGACAGCACATCCAGCATTCCTACGGGTTGCAGGGCTGTTTGTGTTGTCTAAGTTACTGACTTCTGAGTAATAGCCACAGTCACCGCACCTAACTCCCTTCCCTCCATTAGGGCATCCATAATGCTATCGATATGGATGCTATCTTGATGATCCCACCCGGACAGGTATCAGCCCAAAGCGCTCTTGGGAGTCATGCTCATGTCTTCGAATAACAGACCCACTTTAATGCCGCCATCACGCTGCTGACTTGACTCCCTCTACCACCCCTCGTACGCTCAATCTCTGTCAAAACTTCTGCTCGTTGTTTCTTCTTATGAAAGGAGACGCCTCGCATGGCTCAACGACCTTTTCAAACGGGAGCTGTTGTCAATCTGGGTGATGGAGAAAGTGCCAAGGATGTCGTCGTCTGCACCGTTCCTGCGAGGAAACGATTCGATATCAAATTTCTTGGCATGGCGGTTTCAAGTTCCAAGTGCAACGGGTGAATGATGGCGCAGGTGCGCATAGACTTCCAGCGGCGTGGCGAAGTTCAGACATTTTCTTGGGCGCGTATTCAGGCGATGGGCAATGGCGTTCAGCTCACGCTGGGTGTAGCCCGAGAGGTCCGTGCCTTTGGGCAAATACTGACGCAGTAGTCCATTCGTGTTTTCATTCGTGCCGCGTTGCCACGGGCTGTAGGGATCAGCAAAGAACACCTGAATCTTGAGTTGCTGCGCCAAGCGCTCATGC
The DNA here is from genome assembly GCA_005116745.1 of Nitrospira sp. NCBI lineage: Bacteria > Pseudomonadati > Nitrospirota > Nitrospiria > Nitrospirales > Nitrospiraceae > Nitrospira > Nitrospira sp. The sequence goes on from SWDS01000008.1 coordinate 245,255, forward strand.
TCGGCCATCTCTTTGCCTCGATCATAGGTCAGGGTGTGGCGCAGCGCGACGGGCACGTGCCGGAGCTTCTTGGTGAAGCCGCGATAGGCGCTCTCCGCATCCGTGCCCTCCATTTTTGCCAACAGGACCAGGCGGGTCGTCCGCTCAACCAACGTGCCGACAGCCGACCCGTTGCGCGCCCCCTTGAGGAGGTCGCCTTCCCAGTGGCCCGGCACGGTGCGGGTGGCCACGTCGGCGGGGCGCTCGGCAATCGGCGTCATGTGGGGGATCTGGCCCCGTCGATCCGTCCCGCGCGCCCGAGGGCGACGCGCTTTGCGCGCCTGACGCAGGGCCGCCAGCAGTTCGCTCCGCAGGGTGCCACGGGGCAAGATATACAAGCCCGCATAGATGGTCTCGGTCGACAGCTGTTTCCTCATGTCGTCAGGATACGCGCGGCGAAGCCGCCCGGCAATCTGTTCGGGCGAGCAGCCCTGAGTCAGCTGTGTCTGGACGTACTGCCACAGCCAGGGGTCCACAAGTTTCCGCGGTCGCCGGGGCTGACAGGCTCGGGTGGCGGCCTGGGTTTGAGCGGTGCAAGCCCGGTAGGGTCGGCCCCTCGTCACGTTGCGGGCCACCTCGCGGCTCACGGTGCTGGGTGCGCGTCCCAACACCCTCGCCAGTGTCCGCACCGAATGGCCGTGGGCCAATCCCAGACTCAACGTTTCACGTTCGTCGGCACTCAGGTGGCGATAGGATCTTGTGTGCATGACAACACCTTAGCCCAGTTGGGCCGGTCGTGTTGCACTTGGAGTTAGAACTCAAGCATCAATGGTTTTGGGCACCCGAATCAACCCCTCTTCTACGCAATTCACGTAACGACACGATCAAGGGTCGGCATCTATCCCATTGCGCTCACCGGTGTGTCTGAGATAGACGAGCCAGAGTTTCCTGCGAGGTTTTATGGAAGCCAAGAAGCGATTCTCTACGCGGATCCCAAGTCCAACCTCGTCTTTTCAGTCGCGCGCAAGGACACCACAGGTAACGTCAGAGTATTTATTGACATCTGCGGATTGCTCGTCGATGTCTGAGTTCGGGTGGGAGTAGTATCCGGCAGTAGAAACCTACCAGTGACATCACTATCACTGAGTAGTCTCGAGCCGAGGTCTTCCCCTCAGTTACTTGACTCTCTCTCCCCTCCCCCGTACGCTCACAGTTCTTATGGGATTTTCCACGCACAAGAAAGTGCTCATCGTCGAAGATGAACAGGACATCCTGCAGCTCGTGAAACACTATTTAGAGAAAGAGGGGTTTCGACCGATCACCGCGATCAGTGGGCTCGACGCACTGAAGAAGGTCAAAGAGGAGAAGCCTGATCTGGTCGTCCTCGATCTGATGTTGCCCGAGATGGATGGGCTCGAAGTCTGCAAACGCCTCCGCTCCGTTCCCGATACCGCCATGCTCCCGATCCTCATGCTCACGGCGAAAGCAGAAGAATCGGATACGATTGTCGGGCTGGAACTAGGGGCTGACGATTACGTCACCAAGCCGTTCAGCCCAAAAGCGCTAGTTGCACGTGTCAAAGCTCTGCTGCGTCGCATCGAGCGTGCCCCTGCTAATGGCTCAGATCTGCACCACTATGGTGCACTCACCATGAATCTGGCTCGGCATGAGGTCAGTCTCGGAAAACAAGAGGTGCCGTTGACGGCAAAGGAATTTGGCTTGCTTGAGCAGCTGCTTCGGCATCGTGGCCGTGTGTTGACCCGTGAAGTGCTGCTCAATGCCGTGTGGGGCTACGACTACTACGGGACAACCAGAACGGTCGATGTGCACATCCGCCGGCTCAAGCAAAAACTGCCGCTCCTGGAAGACGCCATCGTGTCCATTAAATCATTGGGCTACAAGCTGAGGGATCTCGACTGACCAGGATGACGTGGTCGATTCGATGGAAAGTGACACTTGGCACGCTTGTGGCGGTTGCCTGTGGGCTGCTGATCGCCGGCGTGATGACGGTGCAGTCCCTTGAACAGCGGCATCTCTCGCAATTCGGTGATGCGCTGGAGGCAAAAACCAAGCTTGTCGAATACGGCTTTCAACCGCTGTTTCACCCACCCTCCACCCATCCGACTCTGTCCGCCTTACAAGAGACAGCACGCGACCTGGGCAACCGAGCATCTGCTCGTGTGACGCTGGTCGCCGCAGACGGAACGGTGCTTGCCGATAGCACCGCACGAGATGCCGATGTGCCTGCTATTGAGAATCACAAATCTCGGCCAGAAATCCAACAGGCCCTTTTCACCGGACACGGAGAGGACATCCGTCCAAGTCATACCACCGGCGAGCGCACCATGTATCGCGCTGTGCTGCTACGTCAGCCTCAGAATGCGGCACCGATCGCCGTGCGCGTGGGACTACCCATGGTCACCGCCGACCGCGAGACTTCAGAATTGAAACAACGCTTGTTTCTCGCGCTTGGAGTCGCCTTCCTCGTTGCCTTGATGCTTAGTGTCTGGTTGGCTCACAGCATAACCAGACCTCTCTCGGACATCGCATCGGCTGCCCGACAACTCAGTTCTGGCCATCAGACGATCCCGATTCGAACAACCGCGCAGGATGAAGTCGGCATCCTGGCCACGACGCTGAATGACATGGCAAGCCAGCTACATGCCAAGATCGACGAACTCTCGGAAGACCGCGCCCAGCTGCTTGCCGTGCTCACATCGATGGTCGAAGGCGTCATGGTCCTGGACTATCGCGGCCACGTGTTGCAGATCAACCCGGCGTTGGAACGGATGTTCGGCATCTCGCGCGTGGAAGCTCGAGGGCGCCCCTGCGCCGAACTGTTCCGCCATCAACAGCTCAACGACCTCGTGACGACCATTCTACGATCACCCGCGCCGTACGAGGATGAAATCGTGCTCCCTCTGACAGGACGCTGCCTCCAGATCGAAGCCTCCCCGGCAGGGGGAGAACGGGAAAGCGAAGCCTGTATCGTGTTGGTCTTTCATGACATCACCGAACTACGGCGTCTGGAGAAGATACGCAAAGACTTTGTGGCGAATGTCTCCCATGAACTTCGAACTCCGCTCACCTCCATCAAAGGCTACGTGGAAGCCCTGCTGGACGGCGCCAAGGACGACCCCATTGCTTCCGCGAAATTCTTGGAAATCATTCTCAAGCAAAGCGATCGGCTGAACCTGATCATCGAAGATCTGCTCGAACTCTCAAAAATAGAATCGGGCCGTGTCTCGCTGAAGGAAGAGCCACTTGAGCTACGTTCCGTCGTCGACCGGACGTTGTCCATGATCAAACCGATTGCCGATAAAAAGCGTCACCGTCTCGTCACATCGGTCGATCCGTCACTACCTCCAGTGGCGGGTGATGACGGTCGGCTTGTGCAGGTCTTGACCAATCTCCTCGATAATGCCATCAAATATACGCCGGAGGGAGGCACTATCACGGTTGGCGCCGCGCTGGCTCCCTCGATTGGAAATGCGGAGCCACTAGCCAGAGCGATCGAACTCACCGTCACCGATACCGGAATCGGTATCCCCGAAGAGGACCGACCTCGTGTCTTCGAACGGTTTTACCGCGTCGACAAAGCTCGGTCACGCGAGTTGGGCGGGACGGGACTCGGACTGGCGATTGTGAAGCACATTGTCGAGGGACACGGGGGACAGGTGTGGGTCGAAGCGAATCATCCCCAAGGCAGTCGTTTCGTGGTTCGACTTCCAGTCAGCGGTGGCAAGCGAGTGTCTGCTCAGTGGAACGAAGCAAGCAAGACATAAATGCCCGCTCCCGATCTATTATCGTTACCAGCGGAGGAGACTCGTGGCCCAGGTGACTCCGCCGCCAAAAGTACCCAGCAACACCAGATCATTCGGTGAGATGTTCCCGCCACGAACCGCATCATCGAGTGCAATCGGAAGAGAGGCTGAGGACGTATTGCCATAGCGTTCAATCACCGAGGCTACGCGCCCCTGATCAATACCCAAGCGCTCGGCAACTTGCGACAAGATTCGACCGTTTGCTTGATGGAGAACAACCTGCTTAAGATCTCCTGGACCGACGCCGAACTCTTTCAAGATCTCCTGCACCGCCTGTTCAATCCGGCGAATGGCTATCCGAAAGAGCGACGCTCCTTGCATCCGAAGCGAGTGCTCACGATTACGCAACGTATCGGAGGACAAGGGCATCCGTGATCCTCCGCCGGGGAGTCGAATGAGTCCATGGTGGGCTCCATCGGCATAGAGCCTGATCCCCAGAATCCCTCGCCACTCAGAAGTGCCAGCCTCTTCACCCCGCAGGATGACAGCACCGGCCCCGTCACCAAACAACAGCGCCGTCGAGTCATCCTGAGGATCGAGCGACCGAGACTTGACCTCTGAGGCCACCACCAGACAGGTCTTGGCCTGTCCGCTCAGAATCATGGCCTGGGCCATGGAGAGCCCGTACAAGAACCCCGAGCAGGAGGCAGACACGTCAAATGCCCCCACTGGCCTGCAGCCTAATCCTCGTTGGACTAAGCAGGCCGTCGACGGGAACGCCATGTCCGGAGAGGTGGTGGAAAGAATAATGGCATCGATTGAAGAAGGCGGACAATCGGCGGCATCAAGTGCCCGACGTCCCGCCTCGACGGCCATATCAGAAGACGCCTCGTGATCGCCGGCCCAATGACGCGTCTGAATACCGGTCAGCCGGTAGATCTGGGCCGGGGATACCCCTAACGTAGGAGCAATCTCTTCATTCGAGACGATCCGGGAAGGGAGATAGCTACCTGTTCCGATGATTCTTGAACGAATCATGACCGCTCGACACCGTCCGTTCCCCGCAAAAATGCTCAACCTTGCGATGTGCGGCCGGATTATAGGGAGTGGAAAGAGGCAGGTCAACCAAACCGCTCCTGCATTGATTTTAACCCGTATCCTTGCTATGTATTGAAGGTATGCCTCTTCATTCAACCCGAATCATTGCCCATCGACCGTCACGATCATCCGGACTCAGTCTGGCTGTATATCTTGGTATTGGCTCACTGTTCATCACGTCGTGTGCCGGCGATATCGGCACAAGTGACGTTCGAAGCGGGATCAAGAAGGTCTTCAGCAGCACAGACGAGCAAATATTTCTCGGAGATACTGTTGAGAACCACTACCACCCCAACATCATCATGAAGCGGGGAGAGGCCTATTTCGAGAAAGAGGAGTATGCGGAGTCCTTAGTCGAGTACAAACACTTTCTGGAACTCCATCGCAATCACGTCCTGGCTCCGTACGCAGCATTTAGGATCGGGGAAATTCATGTCAAGATGGCGAAGACCATCGATCGTGATCCTGAACCGATGCACAAGGCCATCACTGCATTCGAACAGATGAGAAAAGAGTTCCCCGGTAGCCGCTATGACAGCCAGGCGCTGCAGAAACTCGAGGAATGCCATGATTGGATCGCGCAGATGCATCTCTTCGTGGGACAATTCTATTACCGGCGGGGCTCCTACCTTGCTGCGACGCATCGGTTTCAGCAAATCCTCAAGGCCTATCCTGATAGGCCCATCGCCGCAGAAGCCCTGTACTCCCTTGCGAAGGCGTACCATGAAATGGGTGCCGACGATTGGGCCAGGGAGAATCTCGTCGTCTTAGTCGACAAGTATCCGAACAGTACCGCCTCAGGAGCCGGAAAGAGCTTGCTCGAGAAAATCGGCGGGGCCCAACCGAATACGCTCCTCGCGCAAAAATCGGAATCAGTTCCCCTTTCCGACGCAGGCCCAGGGATGGTCCGAAGCAACCGACCGGCCGTTAGTCCATCGCCCGCTCCAACAATAATGGGAACACTCGGCATTCCTGCATCACTCGACTCTTTCAGCGCTTCCGCTTCTACTGCCACGACACTGGGGCAAGGCTTTACAGCCTGCCGTCTCGGTGCCTGGTGCTGATTTAGCTGAGTAACGCCAATATACAGCCATCAATACCGCATCTCCGCTGGATAAGTGGAGATGGGAGTGGTGTGATCCAGACTGCTCGTGAGCTGACGACTGGTTGCTGAAAGCTGATGCCTATCTACTGGCCGAAGTACCAGCCGATCCCATATTGCTCCAAGAAGCTTGTCACCATCGTCAGCGAATTGGCATAGATCATCACGCCGACCAGGATCAGCAGGACTCCACTCACGGTCGACACGCCCCACAGATACGCCCGCACTTCCTTGAAATAGGCCAGAAACCGATCGACCCCCAATGCCGTAAGAAACAGCGGCAAGCCCAACCCCAACGAGTAAAAGGTCAGCAACACGACCCCACTAAAAAGAGAGTCGGTCGTGCTGGCATAGAGAAGAATGGACCCCAGCACTGGCCCGACACAGGGAGTCCAACCGGCGGCGAAGGCAACCCCGATCAAGAATGACCCCAGGTACCCGGCAGGTCGATTACGGAATTGATACCGCTGCTCCATCTTGAGGAACTTCAAGTTCAAAATTCCGAGCAGATAGAGCCCAAATACGATAATCAACACGCCACCGATACGACGGATGAGATCTTGATAAGTGATCAGGATCTGGCCGAGAAAACTCGCTGAAGCCCCGAACGCAATAAAGACCGATGAAAACCCCCCGATAAACAACAAGGAGTTCACAACGATGGCCTTCCGAAACTTCACTCGTTCAGACGCATCGGTCAACTGCTCAACGGACAGGCCGGTAATGTAGGAAATATAGCTCGGCACCAACGGCAACACGCATGGGGATACAAACGAAAGAAGCCCCGCTGAAAAAGCGGCAATGAGCGAAATCTGTGGGATGGATTGTGTCATGGCTACGACTTCATCAGTTCTTGAATGAGGTCACGGGCCTCCGGAGAACCCCAATCACGTGCACCGAAAATCTTTTGTCGCACGATGCCTCGACGATCGACCATAAACGTGAGCGGAAGCGAACGGGCCCCGTACGTGAGGCCTACGCGGTATTCCGAGTCATGAAGAATGGGAAACGTGAACCCCATTTCTCGCTGAAACGGACGGGTGACCGCAGCGCCCTGTTGATCCGTCGACACGGCCAAGATCTCGAACTCCCTTCGCGGCAACGTGCGGTACAGCTGTTCCATCGCCGGCATCTCGATACGGCAGGGTCCGCACCACGTCGCCCAAAAATTCAGCAGGACGACTTTCCCTCTGAGCTGAGACAAGCTGACAACGTTACCGGCAAGGTCCCGCAACATAAAGTTCGGTGCTTCGTCACCAACTTGGACAATGCCACGCTCGAAGCCTGGCCGTGTTTTCGGTTGGGGTGATTCTGCCTCGGAGAACGATGCCGTGCAAAACACACCAACTGCCATGAAGGTGACAACCAACGCCGCTCGATGAAGTGTCATGTTGATACATGAATGGGCACGGTCTTCGTCTGCCGTCACTATAGCCATGGTTACTTCAAACAAACTCTCTTACCTCAGCCATCGGCAGGTTCTCGTGCTCGCAGGGTATGTTACAAGTCCACAAAAACCTGAGTCAAGCAAGCGGCGAGTGACAAATTTCTTCCCCTACGCTCGAAGTGATGGACAAAGCCGACTGATCTCTCTAGAATTGCCAAGGTTTGTGCGGGGTCTGTCACTCGGCACCACTCGTCACATCCACTAATCAGCAAACACAGCAACGCTGGCTTTCCATAAACCTGAACCCACGAGGGGCACATGCGAGACAATTTCTTATTTACTTCAGAATCGGTCACTGAAGGACACCCGGATAAGATTGCCGACCAGATTTCCGACGGCATCTTGGACGCCATCATTGCGCAGGATAAATATTCCCGCGTCGCCTGCGAAACCATCCTGACCACGGGTATCGCCCTGGTAGCGGGCGAAATCTCAACCAAGGCGTACGTTGAAATCCCAGATATTATCCGTGACGTCATCAAGGACGTCGGCTATTGCGATGCGTCGTGGGGATTCGACTATCATACCTGCTCGGTGCTCACCGCTATCCACCAGCAATCTGCTGATATCTCGATGGGCGTGGATTCCGGAGGAGCCGGTGATCAGGGCTTGATGTTCGGCTACGCCACCAATGAAACGGATGAGCTCATGCCAATGCCCATCGTCTTGGCTCACCGGCTGACCAAGCGGCTGGCAGAGGTGCGCAAAAAGAATCTTCTTAAGTGGGTACGACCCGACGGCAAATCCCAAGTGACGGTCGAGTACAAAAACGGCAAGCCTGTGCGAATCGACACGATCGTCGTCTCCACGCAACACAGCCCTGATGTCACCAGTAAGCAGATTGAGCGTGAAATTATGGAAAAGGTCATTAAACCTGTGATGCCGAGAGGGCTCTATAATCCGACCAGCGTGAAGCATCACATTAACCCCACCGGCCGTTTCGTCGTTGGCGGCCCGATGGGGGACACGGGACTTACAGGCCGGAAAATTATCGTCGATACCTACGGTGGACACGGCAGTCACGGGGGTGGCGCATTCTCAGGTAAGGATCCCACAAAGGTGGACCGATCCGCCTCGTATATGGCTCGCTATATCGCCAAGAATCTGGTCGCCGCCGGCTTGGCCGGCAAGTGTGAAGTGCAGCTGGCCTACGCAATCGGGGTTGCCGATCCGGTGTCTGTCCTCGTCGACACCAAGGGCACTGAAAAGGTGTCGGTCGATATTCTCGATAAGCTCGTGCGGAAACATTTCCCCTTGACTCCGCGCGGCATCATCGATCATCTCAAGCTCCGCAGACCGATTTTCAGAAAGACCGCGGCATACGGCCATTTCGGTCGCACCGAACCTGAGTTCACGTGGGAGAAAACTGACAAGACGAAGGCACTGCGCAAAGACGCCGGGCTGTAAGCGCCCTGGGTGTAGCATGTTGGCAAGGGGGACGGGTTCTCCACCCGTCCCCCTTTGCATGATGGCGAATGATAACCATTAACCGTTGACGAATGTCGATGAGCATTTCCGAGAAGGAGGGTGTCGTGGATTACGATGTCAAAGATATCAAGCTGGCAGACCAGGGTCGATTAAAGGTTGAATGGGCTGAAGCCACGATGCCCGTATTGCGACTCATTCGCAAACGCTTCAAGCGGGAGCAGCCACTGAAAGGTGTGCGAGTCACAGCTTGCCTGCACGTCACGACGGAAACCGCGAATCTGGCCATCACGTTGAAAGCTGGCGGAGCCGATGTCCGTCTCTGTGCCTCCAATCCACTCAGCACGCAGGATGACGTTGCTGCGGCCCTGGTGCAACATGAAGGCATTCCAACCTTTGCCATCAAGGGTGAAGACAATGCCACCTACTATCGCCATATCGAATCCGCCATCGCGCACCGCCCCCATGTCACCATGGATGACGGGGCCGACGTCGTCTCACATCTGCATTCCAAGCGAAAAGAACTGTTGAAGAATGTGATCGGCGGCACGGAAGAAACCACCACCGGTGTGATCCGCTTGCGCAGCATGGCTGAAAAGAAGGTCCTCAAGTTTCCCGTCATCTCCGTCAATGACGCCGACACGAAACATATGTTTGATAACCGCTACGGCACCGGGCAATCCACCATGGATGGCATCGTGCGTGCCACCAACCGGCTGATCTGTGGGTCCGTTGTCGTTGTCGTCGGGTATGGCTGGTGCGGGCGCGGGATCGCCATGCGGGCCAAGGGCATGGGCGCTGACGTGGTCGTGACCGAGATCGACCCATTGAAGGGTCTTGAAGCGTTGATGGATGGCTTCCGCGTCATGCCGATGGAACAGGCTGCGCTCATCGGAGATTTCTTTGTCACCGTCACCGGGAACCTGCATGTGATCCGTGGCGAGCATTTCGCGGCCATGAAAGACGGGGCCATTGTCTGCAACAGTGGGCACTTCAACGTGGAACTCGATATCCCAGCTCTCGAAAAACTGGCCAACAAGCGTCGGGTGGTTCGTACTGGCGTGGAACAATTTACGCTGAAGAAGACTGGCCATCGGGTCAGCTTGCTCGGTGAAGGCCGACTCGTGAACCTCGCCACCGCTGAGGGCCACCCCTCAAGCGTCATGGACATGAGCTTTGCTAACCAGGCGCTCGGCGCAGAATATCTCGTGAAGAACTACAAGATACTGGAGAAGAAGGTGTATCCGGTGCCGGCAGTGATCGATAAGGAAATTGCTCGGCTGAAGCTGGCTGGCATGGGCGTGAATATCGATACCCTGACGAAGGAACAGAAGAAGTATCTTGCATCCTGGGAAATGGGCACGTAACAGGATGCTGAAAATGGCACCCAGCGTCGTTCTCAGTCGCTCGTCTCCCTGCAACGTACCGCAAGGGTACGCTTCGGTCGTCGAGCTCCCTGCGGCCTAGCTGGGATGCCATTTTGAGCATCCTGATTCGGATGGTTCTCGGTGAATACGCGCAGTTGAGAGCGCCCACGCCACACCTGCAAAATTTGGGAAAAACATGAAGGCCGCCTCAACTGAGGCGGCCTTTGTTATTCGTCGCGCTCATTCCTATGAACCGATGCATGACCTTGACCAGCTCCCGCACTCCTACGGCGTGTGAAGCAGGAGAAGAGGCTGATTGCAATCTCCGGCTAGAGTGGTAGAGTGAGGCCCAGGAGGCCTCTGTGAACTCCCACGCATCCCAACCGCTGTCGCTTGCAGATTTTGAGATTTCCCCTGAGCGGGGTTTCCTGCCATCGGATCCTTGTGAAACTCTGCCCGACTCTCCCACGCTGAACCATCTCGGCCGCGAGATGCCGAAGCTGTTGAGTGCGCGGCGGGTTCGGCAGTGTATCGACGAACAACCGTCGTTGCTTTCCTCCATTCCACCCAGTTGGCATGATAACGAATACCGAGCCGCGATGCGAATCCTGTCATTCGCAGGCCATGCCTATGTCTGGGAAACGCCGGGGCAGCCGGCCACCAAGCTCCCCTCCCACCTCGCCCAGCCATGGTATGCGATCGCCAAGAGGCTCGGCCGCCCGCCCATCCTGTCCTATGCCTCCTACGCCCTGGACAACTGGCGCCGACTTGACCAGACGAAGCCGATTCAGCTCGACAATATCGTGCTGCTGCAGAATTTTCTCGGTGGTTTGGACGAAGAGTGGTTCGTCGTCGTCCATATCCAGATTGAGAAGCAAGCGGGGCCTGGCCTGGAGGGCCTGTTGCAGGCGATCAATGCGGCTTCAAAAGGGAATGACGATGAGGTGCTATTAGGGTTACAGGCGTTGGCGTCCGCGCAAACCGCCATGCGGGACACGCTGCTCCGCATGAAGGAGCGCTGCGATCCCTATGTGTATTACACCCGCGTGAGACCCTACATCCACGGCTGGAAGAATAGTCCGTCCCTGCCCGAGGGGCTCATCTATGACCACGTCGAGGCCTATGCGCAACAGCCGCAGCAGTTTCGTGGCGAGACCGGCGCACAGAGCTCAATCGTGCCTTGTTTGGACGCGGGACTGGGCATCCGCCATGCGCCCGATCCGCTGACGGTCTATCTACAAGAAATGCGGGAGTACATGCCACCTACCCACCGCGCCTTCCTTCAGGCCCTTGAGATTCGGACTGACGATCAGGGTCGCGCCCTGCTATCTGGGTATGTTCATGACCGAAAGCAGCGGCACCCTAAACTGTGGTCCGCCTATTGTGCCTGTGTTGACCTTCTGGCCCAGTTCCGGGAGATCCACATCGGCTACGCCGACAGCTACATCAATCGTCAGAACCAGACTAGGGCCTGTTAACGCTACCGTAAGCCTTCGACGATCAAGGCGAAGTGAATGCTAGGGCCTGTTAACACTACTGACCCTGTTTATGCGATACTGCGCATATGGAACTCACCGAGGCACAGTATCGTCACATCGAGCGATGCTTGCCGACCCAACGCGGCAACGTCACGCTCGACAATCTGCGGGTCCTGAACGCGATCTTGTACGTCGCCGAGCAAGGCTGCAAATGGCGTGGCCTCCCCAAGCAGTTCGGGAACTGGCACACGATCTATACGCGCATGAACCGGTGGGCGAAGAGCGGCGTGCTGGATCGTGTCTTTACCCAGTTGCAACAGGCTCAGATCATCCGCGTGAAGATCGAGGCTGTGGCGTTGGACAGTACGATCGTCAAGGTCCATCCGGATGGGACAGGGGCATTAAAAAAAACGGTCCGCAAGCCTTGGGTCGATCCCGCGGCGGGTGGACCACCAAGATTCATTTGGTTGCCGCGGATGCTCGAACGGCCCTGACATTTGCCCTATCACCGGGCCAGGCTCACGATGCCCCTGAGGGACGCACGCTGCTGCATCGCTTTGGGAAACGGTCGCACCCGATCCCCTTGCTCATGGATCGAGCGTATGAAGGCGATGAGACCCGACAGCTGGCCGTGGAACTCGGGTATGTCCCGGTGGTGCCCCCTAAAAACAATCGCCGCACGCCATGGGACTACGATCGCGCCCTGTATACACGCCGCAATGAGATCGAACGGTTGTTCCGCCGGCTCAAAGGATTTCGGCGCCTCTTCTCGCGGTTTGACAAGCTCGATGTCATGTTCGTCGCGTTCATTCACTTCGCCTTGATCGTCGAAGGCTTACGGTAGCGTTAACAGGCCCTAGTC